>JASLDA010000453.1 GCA_030151745.1 Chitinophagaceae bacterium
CAGCGGGAAGATCGCCGGCCACATCACCGAGTTCGAGAAGCCGAGCCCGGCAAAGGCGATCACGGCAGCCTCGCCGCCGGCGAACATCGAGATCAGGCTCAGCGCGAGGCTCAGCCAGGAGAACCAGATGAGAGCCTTCTGCTGCGAGATATACCGGGGGATCGCGACGATGCCTACGATATATCCTGCCAGCAGCGCGTAGCCGGTATAGGTCGGGAAGCTCTTCGCCGTGTCCAGCGAGTAGCCCAGGTGCTGCCCGAAACCGGCGAAGGTATCGTAGCTGATGACCTCCGCGCCCACATAGAAGAAGATCGCCAGCGCGCCCAGGATGAGGTGCGGGTAAGCCCAGACCGAGCCGCGGTCGGGCAGGGGAGCGGGCTCTTCCGATGATTTCGCGATGAGGGGCTCGGGCTCCTCCCCGGTAGGCTCGGGCAATGCGGGATTCACCTCCGGGAGCGGCACGAACAGCAGCGCGAGGGCGAGCACCACCAGCACGCCTGCGATAATGCCGTAAGGCACCACCACCCGCTGTGCCAGGGCATCCAGCTCCAGGGCCTTCTCGGCGGGAGCCAGGGTCTTCAGGCGCTCGATCAGCTCGTCGGCGTTCTTCAGCGTGATCTTTCCAAGGACCACGACAGCGATGATCCCGGCCAGCTTGTTGCAGATCCCCATGATGCTCATGCGCTGCGCCGCCCGGTCGTGGGGACCGAGAATCGTCACATACGGATTCGACGCCGTCTGCAGCAGCGCGAGCCCGGTGCCTATTACGAAGAGCCCGGCCAGGAAGAGCGGGTAGCTGCGCGCGTTCGCGGCAGGGATGAACAGGACCGCGCCGACGGCCATGATCAGCAGCCCGAGGCTCATGCCCTTGCGGTAGCCCGTGCGCTCCAGGATCGCGGAAGAAGGCAGCGACATCACGAAATAAGCTGCGAAGAAAGCCGTCGCCACCAGGTAGCTGGCCGATTGGCTCAGCTCGCAGGCGATCTTCAGGTAGGGGATCAGCTGGCTGTTGCTCCAGGTAATGAAGCCGAAAATAAAGAACAGGCAGCCGATCAGGAAGAGGGCGATGCCGTAGCCCCTCTTTATGTTACTTTGTATCATAGCGCTCCGCACAAACATACTTCCTGGCGGCCCAACCGCGCACTTTTTCTGATGGATCTTGCACTCGGCATCGATATCGGCGGTACAAACACGGTCTACGGTCTTGTCGACCGGCGCGGCAGCATCATCGATCAGGGGCGCATGCCCACGACCGGAAAGCCTACGGTAGCGGGCTTTATCGAAACGCTGAAGTCCAAAGTGATGCCCATGCTGGAAAAGGCCGGGCATAGCAGGATCATCGGCTGCGGGATAGGATCGCCCAACGGGAACTACTACACCGGGGAAATCGCCTATGCCGCGAACCTGCCCTGGGACGGCATCATCCCCATGGCCTCGATGCTCAGCAAGGCGCTCGGGCTGCCCGCGAAGCTGACGAACGACGCCAATGCCGCTACCATCGGCGAAATGATCTACGGCGCCGCGAAAGGCATGAAGGACTTCATAATGGTGACGCTGGGAACCGGGGTAGGCAGCGGCTTCGTGGCGAACGGGCAGCTCATTTACGGCCACGACGGCTTCGCCGGCGAGCTGGGCCACGTGATCGTAAAGCGAAACGGGCGGGAATGCGGCTGCGGCCGGAGGGGCTGCCTGGAGACCTATGCTTCCGCGAGGGGCATGGTGCGTACCGCGAAGGAATGGCTGGCCCTGCGCACCATGCCTACCGCGCTCCGCAGGTACGAGCAGCGCATCAGCGCGAAGGCGATATCGACGGCTGCGGCGGAAGGCGACCTCATGGCCCGGGAGATCTTCGAGTTCACCGGCGAGATCCTCGGGCAATGCCTGGCCAATACCGTCGCCATCACCGCGCCGCAGGCGATCATCCTGTTCGGGGGCCTGGCCAAGGCCGGAGACCTGATCATCGAGCCGACGAAGCGGCATATGGAGGAGAATATCCTGCGGAACTACAAGAACAAGATCGAGATCCTGCCAAGCGCCCTGCCCAGCGCGGACGCGGCGATCTTGGGAGCGAGCGCACTGGTCTGGTAGAAGGAGATCAGGAGATTTTCGTGATTGGATGGTTTTGCATTCGTATGCCCCGGCCTATCGCAGGGGCATAGTAGAAATGTGCCCCACAAGATAAGCCGACGGCGCTTGCTTCGGGCGTAGCAGACCCGGATCAGGCTCCGGCGTCACCGTCTTCAATGGAACCTGAGGCCTTCTCAATTGACGAATTGCTCATGCCAGCTGAAGGTATTCACAAATTCACCAATTCACAAATTCACCAATTGCCTCATTAACCAATTAAAACGGCACATCATCCTCCGGCCCTGCCCCGAATCCTTTCAGGCCGCTGCCCGGGTTCGGGCCCATGCCCGGCTCGTCGTCGTCCCACTGCACGTCGTTCGCCTTCGAGGGCATGGTCTGGAAGCCTCCGGGGATGAACATCTTGCTGCCGCCGAAATCGCTCATGTCGCGGTTGCCGCCCATGCCGGCGGACGGATTGTCCAGGGGCCTGAAGCCGCCCATGCTGAAGCTGTCTTCCTCCAGGTCTACGAACTTCTGGTATTCCTTGATGAAGCGCAGCTTCACGGTATCGGTCGAGCCGCTCCGGTTCTTGGCTATGTGGATATGGGTCTCGCCCTCTATCGTCTGGCCCATTTCGTCGTTGTTGATGCCGTAGTACTCGGGGCGGTACAGGAACATGACCATGTCAGCATCCTGCTCGATCGCGCCGGATTCCCGGAGGTCGCTCAGCTGCGGCACCTTGCTCTCCTTGCGGCTTTCCACGGCCCGGCTCAGCTGCGACAGCGCGATTACGGGGATGGCCAGCTCCTTCGCGAGGCTCTTCAGGTCCCGCGAGATCTTGGAGATTTCCTGTTCCCGGTTGCCGCCCTTGTTCACGTCCGCCTGCATCAGCTGCAGGTAGTCGATG
>JASLDA010000037.1 GCA_030151745.1 Chitinophagaceae bacterium
CATCGACGAATGGAAGATGTAATCTTCCATTCGTCGATGTTGACGTTGGTATTGTCTTCGACGTTTACGGGTTCGTTCAGGATGGCCACGGGCGCCTCGCTCATGACCGTTGCGCCGGGCATATAGTCCTCGTCGTTGTCATGATTGAATGCGTCGAAATCGAAGTTCGGCATCAGGTCCGTCTTCACGAAATTGATCGTTTCCGTCAGGCCTGCGAGGAACTTGTTGAAGTCTTCCTTGTAGAGGAACATCTTATGCCGATCGTAGCCGCCATCTTCGAAGCGCTTCTTGCTTTCCGTGATCGTGATGAAATAATCGTTGCCGCGGGTTGCCCGTACATCAAAGAAGTACGTGCGACGTTTTCCCGCTTTCACGCGCTTGGAGAAGATGCTGTCCGGATTGCGGCTTTCCGCATAAGATCCTGGATTTGTAGAATTTTCGTACGCCACAGATGCTGGTTTTGGTGATCGGGATAATATGTTATGAAGGCGCTAAATTAAATAAGAATCGGTACCATCCAAATCAAATCCGTATTATCTGCCGGATTTGGGAATGTTCAGCGCGCCGGCTCGATCCTCACCTTTTTGCCCTTGAGCTTCTGATCGCGGATCGTAGTCAATGCTGCTGCGGCTTTCGAGCGGCGAACGGCCGCATAGGCGCTGAAGTCCTTGACCTCGATCAGCCCAATGTCATCTTTTTTCAGGCCGCCCGCCTGGGCCAGGAATCCGACTATGTCCACCTTGTTGACCTTGTTCTTCTTTCCTGCCGAGATATACAGTGTGGACCAATCCGGCTTTGCCGGAAGCGGCTCTCCAGCCGGAACGTCCATAACCTCGGCCTTGCCTGCGTCTATCCAGACCGGCAGCTCCTCGTCGGGGCCCAGGATCAGGATTGCGGTGCCCGAGGCTTCCATGCGCGCCGTGCGGCCGTTGCGGTGCGTAAAGCTCGCCTCGGTGTCAGGGATATGGTAGTGGACGATATAGCGGATGTGGGCGATATCAAGCCCGCGGGCGGCAAGATCGGTCGTCACCAGGAAGTCGGAGCTGCCGTTGCGGAACTTGCAGAGCGCCGTATCGCGCTCCTGCTGCTCCATGGCCCCATGATAAAACACGTTGTGGATGCGGCGCGCCTTCAGATCGGCAGACACACGCTCCACCGACTCGCGGTGGTTGCAGAAGATGATCGTGGGCCGGGCGCCGGTATAGCAGAGCAGCCCGAACAGGGTGTCCAGCTTGTCTCGCTCGGGGGAGTTCACGATGCGCAGCGTCAGCTCCAGGCTTGCGTCCTTTTCCGGGCCGCCGAAGCTCAACTCGAGGGGATTTTCGATACCGGTAAATGCCGGCAGCTCGTCCATGGCGGTTGCCGAGGTAAGGATGCGCTGCTGCAGTCCGCTCAGCGCCGTAATCACTTCCGTCATCTCCGCCTCGAAGCCAAGTTCCAGGCATTTATCGAACTCATCGAGAACAAGCGTCCGGATCGTGGCCGCGGTGATATAGCCGCGGCGGATATGGTCGGCCAGGCGCCCGGGGGTGCCGACGATCAGGGCCGGCGCCTCGACCAGGTTGTTTTCCTCGATCTCGCGCTTATGGCCGCCATAGCAGCAGGTGACCTTGAAGCCGCTGCCGAGCGTCTTCCAGACGGCTTCGATCTGCTGCGCCAGCTCGCGTGAGGGCGCAACGACCATGGCCTGCGAAGCCTTCATCCCGGCTTGCAGACTTTGCAGGATCGGCAGCAGAAAGGCAAGGGTCTTGCCCGAACCCGTCGGGGCGCGCAGAACGATAGCAGGATGCGCGCCTGCTGACTGAAGCATGGCTTCCTGCATAGGGTTCAATTGCCTGATGCCGGCGCGTTCCAGGGCTGCGGTGATGATCGGAGACATGGGGCGAAGGTAAAAGGGGATCGGGGGATTTGGAGACCGGCTGATCCGCCGGGGGGCAATTGGCCCCGGCGGATCTGTGAGTTCGTGGATTTGCACATTTGTGAATGCGCTTAGCCTGAACGGGATGCCCCTGCCGGGTATCGAGCGGCCTATCTATCCGTATCGAGGCGCGGGATTATTCTCGGGGATCGCCTACAGGCCGGAACTATGATCTTATGTTTGGAGATAATTATCGTCGGCCGCCGATGTCCTGTTCCGTTCCTGTTTGCCCCGGCTGCAATCATAGCTGTCGCGGCCTGAGGCCGGAAGGGAAGCCACGACGCAAACCCATCTTCAATCTTAAACCCGATGTCTTACTGCCGCGCCATCGAATCCATGCAGCCTGCCGAGCGGAAGGCCCTGCACAAGCATTACCACGACAAGCTCTACGGTTTCCCGATCCACGACGACAACGAGCTCTTCGGCCGGCTGATCCTGGAGATCAACCAGGCAGGACTGAGCTGGGAGACGATCCTGAAAAAGGAGGCGGGGTTCCGCAGGGCCTACGCCAATTTCAATATCGGGAAGGTCGCGGCCTTCGGTGAAGCGGACCGCGAGCGCCTGCTGAACGATGCCGGAATCATCCGCAACAGGCTCAAGGTGAATGCAGCGATCGAGAATGCAAAGACCATCCTGCAGCTGCAAAAAGAGCATGGTTCGTTCGAAGCCTGGCTGGATCATCATCATCCGAAAAGCAAAGAGGAATGGGTGAAGCTGTTCCGGAAGACGTTCAAGTTCACCGGCGGCGAGATCGTAAACGAATTCCTCATGAGCACCGGCTGGCTTCCCGGCGCGCATGCCGGGGACTGCCCGGTGTACAAGACGGTGCTGAAGGCGAAGCCGAGGTTTGCCGACGGGGCGGGGCAGTAGTCTCTGTTCAGTTTGTCCGTTTATTGGCCTGGAATGCGCTTCTGCAGGCGAAGTGCCCTGTCAAAATCAGGAGAGTCCGGAGCCCAATGATAGGTTCTCGCTCCGGCAATGCTCCCAACACAATTCACCAATTCACCACCCAATGTCCTGGAATC
>JASLDA010000052.1 GCA_030151745.1 Chitinophagaceae bacterium
CCGAGCAGGTAGCGGCAGGGCTTATACAGGTTGTCCGGCTGCCGGCAGAAAATGCCGCTGTCGCGGAGATGAAGTTCAAATTGTTCGACGAGCTCGGAGAAAGAACGCATGCAGAGGAAGGGCGGCTTAAGGTGCGGCAAAGGTATTCGAGAAAGGAGATCGCGCGTGGACCAGACGGCGCCTCTGAAACAGATCGCCCCGGCCTATTGTCCCCGCTTTACCTTTTACCTTTTGCCTTGGCCTTCCCTCCGCGTCCCTTGGGCGCGGCGGGAGCGTTCCAGTCGGGCTCCGGCTTCCGGCGCTTGCGGGAGCGCGTGTTCGCCGGAGCTTCCGCCAGGCTGTAGTCCAGCTGCCGCTTTTCCAGGTTCGCAGCGGCCACCCTGATCTTCAGGGTATCGCCCATCTGGAACCGGAGGCCGGTGCCGCGGCCCACCAGGGCATATTCATGCTCCATGAATACGAAGTCGTCCAGCTGCGAGAGCTCCGCCATGCCGATGAGGCCTTCGCACTTGTGCTCGACGGTCTCCGCAAAGACGCCGAACGCCGTCACGCCGGATACGACGGCCTCATAGTCTTCGCCCAGCCGCTCCTGCATGAACTCGACCTGCTTGTATTTGTTGGCGCCCCGCTCGGCTTCCATCGCGTGCCGTTCCTGCTCGCTGCAATAGCGGCAGAGCTGCTCCATGTTCTTCACCGGATGCACCTCCTTGTCCAGCACTTCCTGCAGCACGCGGTGCACCAGGACGTCCGGGTAGCGCCGGATGGGCGATGTGAAGTGGCAGTAATCCTGGAAGCCCAGCCCGTAGTGACCGATATTCTCGGTCGTATAAGCCGCTTTGGCCATAGTGCGGATGCCCAGGCTTTCCAGCACATGCTGCTCCGGCTTGCCCTGCACTTCCGCCAGCATTTCGTTGAAGGATTTCGCGATCTGCTCCGGCGAGTTGATATTGAGCCGGTAGCCGTACCGGCTGGCAAAGGCGGCGAACTGCTCCAGCTTGGCCTCGTCCGGCCTGTCGTGTACGCGGTAGGGAAAGGGGATGGGCTTGCCTTTTGCCTCCAGCTGCGCCACGTGGCCGGCAACCGTCCTGTTGGCCAGCAGCATGAACTCCTCGATGAGCTGGTGCGCCTCCTTGCTTTCCTTTACCATGATGCCTACGGGCTTCCCCGCCTCGTCGAGCTTGAAACGCACTTCCTGCGAGGAAAAATTGATCGCGCCTTTTTTGAAGCGCATCTTCCGCAGCTGCTGCGCGATCTCGTTCAGCAGCATCAGCTCATCGCGGTAGTCGCCCGCGGCGCCTTCTATCATTTCCTGCACTTCCTCGTACGTGAACCGCCGCCGGCTCCGCATCACCGTGCGCCCCAGCCAGTAGCTGCGCACGGAGCCTTTTTTATTGATCTCGAAGATGGCCGAGAATGCATACTTGTCTTCGTCCGGGCGCAGCGAGCAAAGCTGGTTGCTGAGCACCTCCGGCAGCATGGGCAGCACCCGGTCGGGCAGGTAGACCGAGGTCGCGCGGCGATAAGCCTCCTTGTCCAGCGCGGAGAGGGGCTGCACGAAATGGCTTACGTCGGCAATATGCACGCCGAGCTCCCACCAGCCGGCTTCAAGCGGCCGCAGGGACAGCGCGTCGTCGAAATCCTTGGCATCCGCGGGGTCGATCGTCATCGTGAGGATATCGCGGACGTCGCGGCGCCGGGCCAGCTCGTTTCCGTCGATCGTATCGCCGAAGCGGGCGGCCTCTTCGAGCACCTCGTCGGGGAAATGGAGCGGGAAGCCCGCGTCCATCAGTATGCTCTGCATCGCGATCTCGTTGACGCTCTCATGCGTCAGCAGGGAGATGATCTCGCCGATCGGGTTTTTCTTTTTGGAGCTCCAGTCCGTAATGCGGGCTACGGCATGGTCCCCGTTCCTGGCGCCGTTCAGCAGGGCCAGGGGGATGAATATGTCCACCGGCATGTTCTCCTTATCGGGGATCAGGAAGGCGACATGCTCCTTGACCTCCACCTTGCCTGTAAACTCGGTCTGCTTCCGGGCCACGACTTCCTCGATCGCTCCCTCCTTGCGGCTCTTGCCTTCCTTGACGATCCGCACCCGCACCTCGTCGCCGTCAAGCGCGGTCCCCAGGTTTTCGGCGTGAACGAGGATATCCTTCTCCAGTCCTTCGACGGCAACGAAGCCCGTGCCGCTGCGGACCACTTCAAGCTTCCCTTTCAGAACCTGGGATTTCGCTTTCTGGTGCCCGCGTTTATGTTTGTCTTTTGCCATGTGCGTGGCTGTATGTTTCGGCTAAAGTAACTGCTATGCTTCACAAGACGCTGCGCCGGTTGCCCGGGGCCGCGCTCATGAGCCTGTCAGCGCAAGGCATAGCAAGGATGTGCCAGCAGCCCGAGACTCGGGGAAAAGCCTGTTCTTTGCGCCATGAAGCCCATCGCCGCAATACTTGCAGCCTCCGTAGCGCTCGGCGCCTGCGGGAATTCGAATCATTCTCCGATGCAGAACACCGGTACAGGCGGCGACAGCTCCTCGCTGCGCAAGGACAGTCATACCCTGAGCAACGCGGACGAGGTCAGCCTGAAGCACCTGGACCTGGACATTGCCGTCTCATTCGATCAGCGGAAGATCAGCGGGGTGGCGACCTGGGATATCGAGAACAAGGCCCGGGCGGCGTTCCTCAGGCTCGATGACGACGGCCTGCGGATCGACAGCGTGCTGGTAGACGGCCGCAGGGTCGATCCCGCCATCGACCCGGAGGTGGAATTCCTGGGCACCCGTCTCAGCATTCCCATTCAGGCGGAGTCGAAACGGGTGGCTATCTATTATGCGACGGGAGACAGCGCCCGGGCCCTGCAATGGCTGAGCCCGCAGCAGACGCTGAGCAAGAAGCATCCCTTCCTTTACACGCAGTCGGAAAGCATTTATGCCCGCTCCTGGGTGCCCTGCGCGGACGGCCCGGGCATCCGGTTTACCTACGATGCCCGCGTGAAGGTGCCGAAGGGGCTGATGGCCCTGATGAGCGCGGAAAATCCGCAGTCGGTAAGCGACAGCGGGATCTACCATTTCCATATGGATAAGCCGATCCCGGCCTACCTGATGGCGCTGGCCGTAGGCGATATCGCGTTCCGGCCCGTCGACGGCAGGACCGGCGTGTACGCGGAGCCTGCCCTGATCGAAAAGGCACGATACGAGCTGGCGGATATGGGGAAGATGGTGACTACGGCGGAAAGCCTCTACGGCCCCTACCAGTGGGGGCGCTACGACGTGCTGGTGCTGCCGCCGGGATTCCCGATCGGGGGCATGGAAAACCCCAAGCTCACCTTCTGCACACCGACCATCATCGCCGGCGACCGCAGCCTGGTGAACCTGATCGCCCATGAGCTCGCGCATAACTGGAGCGGCAATCTGGTCACGAACGCGACCTGGAACGATATCTGGATGAACGAGGGCTTCACCGTGTACTTCGAGCGCCGCATCACGGAAGCGATGACCGACCGGAGCTATGTGGATATGCTCTGGGAGCTGGGATACCAGGACCTGGAAGCGGAGGTGGCCTCGCTGGGCGCGAACAGTCCCGATACCCGGCTGAAGCTGAAGCTGGAGGGCCGGGATCCCGACAACGGGCTTTCCGACATTCCTTACGAGAAGGGATCGCTGTTCCTGTGGCTGATCGAGCGGAACGTGGGCCGGGAAAAGTTCGATGCGTTCCTTAAGGGCTACTTCGGCTCGCATGCTTTTCAGACGATAACCACGGAGGAGTTCCTGAAGTATCTCGACGAGCACCTGCTGCATGGGGACAAGGCGCTGCGGGATAAGCTGCAGATCGATGCCTGGGTGTATGGTCCCGGTATCCCCCCGAATGCGCCGCGGGCGAACGGCACCCGGTTCGCGCGGGTCGATTCGGTGCGCAGCGGGTTCCTGAGCGGCGGCCCGGTGCCCGCGGCTCTTACCGCGGCATGGTCGACGCACGAATGGCTGCATTTCCTGCGCAAAATGCCGGCTACCCTGACGAATGCCCAGATGGCGGAGCTGGACAGGCAGTACCGCTTCAGCGATTCCGGGAACAGCGAGATCGCGGACCTGTGGTTCATTCTCGCGCTGCGGCACGGGTACAAGCCGGCCTACGCGAATATGGATAAGTTCCTGAGCATGGTGGGCCGCCAGAAGTTTCTGGAGCCGCTTTACGGCGAGATGATGCATACGGGGCAGGAGAGCCTCGCAAAATCGATCTACGCCAGGTACCGGCAGAATTACCACCCCCTCACGCAGGCGAAGCTGGACAAGATCGTGAAATGATGTTTCCTGCGGGACTGGGCATAAAAAAGAAACGCGCCGTCGCGCGTTTCTTAAGGCCCGGATACCGGATGCCCGGGCCTTTCTCGCCGCAGGGTCGCTGCTGCGAACGGATTGCGGTCAGTTCAACCGCGCTTCCGCGAGCTTCTTCAATTTCTTTCCGCTTTTCGCGCTTTCGTCCAGGATGGCCGAGATGCGCGCCCGTGCCTCGTCGCTGAGGCCGGCGATTTCCTTCGAGATCAGCTTTTGAAGATCCTTGGCGCTGACGCTGGCCTTGTCGGCCAGCTCGCTCAGGGTCTCGCCCCAGTCTTCTGCGGCGTCTGCCAGCTCCTTGCGGATCTCCTTTCCGCGTTTGGTGGTGAACAGCAGGGCAATTGCGGCGCCGAAAGCTGCGAGCGCCAGGACTTTTCCGGAATTCATCTGAATCGTTTTAGTTGGTTGATTATTGGCTTCCGCTTCGCGGTTTACAGGGGAAAAGGCAATAAAGACTGTGCCATCTGCAAGCCGGGGTTTTAAGGTTTTGCCCTGCGGTGCTGGCATGATGTTGATCCCGTCCCTGGTATCATCGTTAACCGTTCAAAATACCGGATCATGTCAAACAAACTTTGGGCACTGGCCCTCGTGGGAGCCGCGGCGTACCTGTTCAAGACGAAGAAAGGCGCCGAATTGCGCGGTAAGCTCGGCGAAGCAGCCGGCAAGGCCGTGCAGACAATCAAGGACAAATACCAGCAAGCCCGCGCAGGCGCGCAGGATGCCCTCGACAAGCAAATGGCCTGAGCCAGGTTTATCGGTAAAAAAGCCGCCCCGCATCCCGGGGCGGCTTTTTTACATGCGCCCCAACCAGATTTTGCCGGCGAAAGCCCGGCAGGCAGCGGAGTTTACATTATTTAATACGTGATAACATGTTCTAACTTTGAACCCTCGGCCGGACCGGCGCTTCGACCGTTGCCGCGGTATGCGATAGTTGGGAAACATATAACAGACCGATCCGAATTTTCATGCAACCTGAGTCCGGTTCTGCCCCCCTGACCTTTGGGCAGCGAGGAGGGCACGATGCCCTGAGCAAGGCTTCGTCTATGCGACGGACCTTTCTCGTTCTTGCCGCAGCACTGGGAAGCTTCTTTGCTTTTTCTATATCGGGCTCCTTCACGGTTCCCGCGTCCGATCTTCTGAAGCCGGCGTCCCGGTCGCGCACCGGCCTGTCGTCCGCTTCTTCCAACTTTCATTTTCAATGCATCCCGTGATCAGCAGAAATACGTTGACTCTGAAACACCGTTCCCTGCTGTTTTTCATAATGGTGTTGTTCTGCCCGCTGCTGGCGCAGGCTTCTCATATATACGGCGCAGACTTTTCGTATAGTCATGTATCCGGGAATACCTACCAGGTTTCCCTGGTCGTCTACGGCGACTGCAAAGGCATCTCGTTCCCGTCGCTGGCCAGCTCCAGGCCCGTTGTGCAGATACACAATGGAACGCGGTTCGTGGACAGCTTCGTGCTGCGGCTCCAGGGGGCGGGCGTGGAAGTGACGCCGGTCTGTGCCGCGGAGAAGGCTAACACCACCTGCGTCAATCCCGGCAATCCTATACCGGGGGTTACGCGCTTTATCTACACAGGCACATATACCTTGCCCGGCACCTCGGCAAACTGGGTGTTCCGCTTCGACGGGAATATGGGGGGAGCGCTAGCCGGCCGGAGCGGGCTGATCACCAACCTGACGAATCTGAGCGTTTCGACCACGGCCCTGGAGGCGAAGCTGAACAATCTCGCCGGTCCCAATTCGTCCCCCACATTCACTACGCTGCCCACGCCGTTCTACTGCGTGAACCTGGCGCAGCAGTTCAACCTCGGGGCCGTCGATCCCGACGGCGATCAGCTTTCCTTTGCGCTAGTCCCGGGACTGAACGGGCAGGTCGGAGGGGGGCTTGGCGGAGGTACCGTGACCTATGTGGCGGGCTATTCGGCGACGAGCCCGCTCTCCGTCGTTTCGGGGAGCTTCTCGTTCAGCCCTTCGACGGGGCAGATGAGCTTCACCCCGAACATGATCCAGACCTCCCTGGTCGTAGTGGAGGTTCAGGAGGTCCGGAACAATGTCGTCGTTGGGACCTCGTCCCGCGAGATGACCTTCATCGTCATCGCTTCCTGCAATACGACGCCGGCTTCCAATATGATCGATACCGCGCTGAGCTCGGTGCACGGCGGGCTGCGGACGGGCCTGAATTCCTTCACCGTATGCAGCGGCACGGACAGCATCTCCTTCAGCATCCACGCGAACAATCCCGGGAATAACACGATCGATGCCTCCTATGCCGGCCTTCCGACAGGCGCGGCCATGAACATAACCGGCAACGGCGGCTCCAACCCGGTGCTGGACTTCAACTGGAGAGGTATCCCCAAAACTACCGGCAAGTACACGTTCTACGTCACTTATCATGACGGGGGCTGCCCCCTGGCTTCGATACAGACTACCGCCTACACGATAGAGGTGGTCAATCCCAACAGCGTGACGCCACAGGCCACATCGCCTACGAACTGCTATCACCAGGCCGCGGTGGATATCCGGCTTGCGGACGGGCTGCTCCCGCGCAACGTGGAGATCCTCAGGGGCGGCCTGGTCGTGAAGCAGTTCGTCGACAATACGGGATTGTACACGGACAGCCTGGAGGCGGGGCAATATATCCTGCATGTCACCTCGCCGGGGCTGGCTTGCGCAACGGATGTCACGTTCAACGTTCGCAACAGCGGGGTATACCCGGTCCGCCCCCTCGTCCCGGATGTGTTTTACTGCAAGCAGGCCCTGGCGGGAGCCCTTTCCGGCACCGCCGATTCCGGCGCCACGCTGCGTTGGTACGATGCCGCCGGAGGCGCGCTGGGAGCAGCTCCCACGCCCCGCACGGATACGGCGGGGATCTTCACCTGGTACGTATCCCAGCAGCGCGACGTCTGTGAATCGCTCCGGGACACGGTGCATGCCTATGTGACGCCCAGGCCCGTGGCTTCGTTTACGATCGCGCCGACCCCGATTTGCCTCAACGATACGGCAACCATACAGTTTACCGGTAATGTCGGCGTAGGGCCTATCCTGGACTATGCCTGGACACTCGACGGCGGCGTAGCCCAGCCCGATACCGGCGCGGGGCCGCTGCGGGTCTACTGGCGCACGAAAGGAAACCGGCAGCTGGTGCTGCAGGTTTCCGAGAACCGCTGCAGCTCGCTGCCGTACCGGGATTCGATCCTGGTGAAGCCGGTGCCCTTCGCGGCGATCGCCGCCCCGGACCGCATCTGCCGGAACGAGGCGGCTGCGGTCGTCTTCAACGGAAGGGCCGCTGCCGACATGAACTTCAGCTGGCAGTTTACCGGAAATACGCTCGGCGACCGCAGCGGGGCCGGGCCTTTGGCCGTAAGCTGGCAGGATACGGGGCTGCAGACGATCAGCCTGCGCATCGACCAGGCCGGCTGTGCCGACTCGCGCAGCCGGGAGATCTACGTAGATCCCTTGCCGGACGCCCGGATCCTGAACATTCCCGAGCCGGTTTGCATCGGGCAGGTCCTGCATCTGAGGGCCGCCTGGCAGCCGGGGAACACCTATGTATGGTCGCGGAGCTCCGCCCGCTTCCCCGAGCCGGGAGATACCAGCTTCACGGTACAGCTGGTGCAGCCCGAGCGCTTCCAGCTGCAGGTCGCCAATGCCGCGGGATGCTCGGACAGCAGCTTCCAGGATTGGCCGGAGGTGCAGCCCTGCTGCAACTTTTCATACCCCAATGCATTTACGCCGAATGCCGATGGCCGGAACGACGTGTTCAAGGTCATCGCGTACGGGAACCAGCTCCGCTTTCAGCTGAGCATCTACAACCGCTGGGGGCAGCGGGTCTTCTACACGAATAAGGCTGCCGATGGCTGGGACGGCACGTTCAACGGGAAGCCCTGCGAGGCAGGCTCGTACTATTACGTGGTCGAGGCCAGGTGCTTCACCGGCTACGAAGAGTTTCACAAGGGCGACCTGATCCTGGTCCGCTGACCGCCCGGCCCTTTAGAACTCATTTCATAAATCCATCCTTATGTCATGGTGAGCTCCGTCGAACCAGGATTATCCTTCGACAGCCTCTCAGGACGGCAGCCTATCTACGAAATGAGGCCTAATTCACCATCACCCAATCGAAGCCGAAGCGGACCATCAGGTTCTGGCTGGGATAATTCGGGTGAATGATGGTATTGCGCCAGAACAAGGTCTGGAGCTGCTCGGCCATAACATAGGACCGGAAGCGCTTCACCTTGAAATTGAAGAACAGCGCAAGTTCGGGCTTGTTGGAGCTTGTGTACGCGGATTGGTAGTAGAACCGGTTGTAGAAGGGGTTATAGCCTTCCGCGTTGTAGGCCGTGTGATAGCGTATTTCCGCGCCTGTAGCCACCTTCAGGGCATTGCGGAACAAGTAGCTTTCATAGGCTATGGTATGACGCCCGAGCAATGAAGGGACGGAGATCGGGCCGTTGCCGGCCAGCTGCTGGAATGCCAGGTCGTTGTCGACGACCAGGTGCCCGATCCGCAGCAGGTAGCGCAGGTAGACCTGTGTGAGGTTCATCGCGCCATTGTATTGGCTCATTTGCAGCTTGCCGTTGGAGACGCCTTCGAGCGAGTCTTTCAGGTAGACGTAGTTCCCGATCAGGTAATTGCGGACGCCGAGCCGGATGCCCCGCGGCTCGTTGGCGATCTCCGCCCAGAGCAGGGTGGTGCTTTCCTTGCCCAGCCCGGCCGTTTGCAGGTAATACTGGTTGGCATACATCGTATAGGCATAGGGCGCCTCGCTGAGCTGCTGGAGCGCACCGATCCGCACGCTGCCGATCTTCCTGCCGAAGTCCTTGCTCAGCTCGCCGTTCAGCAGGAAATCGCCGGCAGCCGAGCCGCTGAAAATGAATTTAGCATTCGCCGAAAAGCCCCAGTCGTCGTCCTGGAGGGCCTCCTTTCGCAGGGCGCCGCTGAGGTAGTTGGATACGATGCTGGTCCGGTCGCGGCTCTGCTTGTTATCGGTGTAGAAGTTGTCGAGACGGTTCCCGATCCCGGCCTGGAAGGCGAGCTGCCGGCCGGCGGGGCCGAAAAATCCGTTGAGGCTGACGTTATTGTCCACCCAGGTCCATTGCTGAACCATGTAGACGGAGTCCACCGTCCCGAAGCTCCTGCTGAAGAAGGGGGCGTACACCAGCGAATCGGGGGCCAGGTCCTTGAATATGCGGCGCTGCGAGCCGGCCTGGAGCTTGTGCTGGATGGCAAACCGGGGTATGAGGCGGATGGCATACTGCGTGGAGTCCGCGTTATAGAGGGTATCCCGCCGGCCCAGTGTGTACTGGTGCCGGATCTGCATGTTGAAATCGCGGAAGGTGTTCGTTATGGACGAGCGGCGTCCGGCGCTGCTGAGCAAGGTGTAGTTCTCGTTTTCCAGCGCGACCGGGACCGTCTGGCGGTCCTTGTACAGGCTGTCGGTCAGCAGGCTGTCGCCCATAATGCCGCCGTTCTCATCGGTCTGGAACTTGCTGTAGACCATCGCGCCGTACAGCTCGTACTGCTGGTTTTTGCTCTGGTAATGGGTGCTCAGCGAGCCGGCATCGTGGTTGCTGCGCTGAAGGCGGTAAAAGCCCTGCGAGTTGATCTTCTGGTAGTAGGCCGCTACGTTCCAGCGGGGGGAGATGTTCTGCGTATGCAGGAGCCGGAGTGTCTGTTCCAGCTTGCTGCCGAGCTGGTAATTGAAATCGGTATAAGGACGGGTGGTATTGTAATACAATATGCTGTCCACGTTCGGGCGGTAGATATCATAGGTATGATAGCCGAACGAGGGGCCGGTATTCCCGATATTCTCCGGGATGAAGAGCTGGCTCCGGGCCGGGGTGCCGAGATTTCCCAGGTCGCGGTACCAGGGCTGTATGAAGGGCCTGCGGTGAAAGGCGTGGATATTGGTATCCGGGTAGATGCGGAGCGCGCTGAAGGCCCTGCTTGCATGGATGCTGACAGGCTCGTCCCGCCATTCCTTTTTGGCGCTGCGGTTGGTCGTATCCCGCTGCGGGGCGTTCTGCAGGTTCACCGGATTGCCGGGCAGGGCAGGGCTCTGGGCGCTGACCCCGGTTACGAAAAGCAGGATGATCCCGCTCAGAAGAAAAAGGCTCCGCAAGCTGCTCTAGCGTTTAAGGATCCGGCTGCTGAGAAGCCCGGACCGACTGCTGACCTGAAGCAGGTACACTCCCCCGGGCCAATCGTGCGGCAAAGATACTTCCAGGGGACTATTGCCGCCGCCATGCATCGATTGATCCTGCAGCAAACGTCCGCTCATGTCCCGGAATTGCACACGGCATTCCCCGGACCAGGAGGGAGGCAGGCTTACGCGCAGCGGCTGTCCGGGGCGTACGGGATTGGGTGCGACGAAAAGCGCGGGCTGATTCTTTCCCGGCACGGACAGCGCCGCGTCTGCGTCCAGTACGAACAGGCCGTTCTGCATGTCGCTGACCAGGATCTTGCGGGAGGGCAGGTAGGGGTAGGCGCCCCAGGCGCCCACGTAGTCCTGCTTCGGAGCCCCGGTATAGGTATGATAGTAGCCTGTCTGCACCGGGTGCCGCGGATCGGTGAGATCGTAGATCTGCAGGCCGTCCATGTAATATGAGACGATGGCGTTGCGGCCGAGCAGGTAGGGATTGTGCGCGATGCTCAGCGTGTCGTTGCCGCGGGGAGCGAATACGGACAGCACTTCCACCTGTTCCGGGTCGCTGGCATCTATGACCTTTACCTGCTTGCCGAAGGTTTCATCGGCCATGACGCCGATGCCGTCGTATCCGATCCAGGAGCTGTGGTTGTAGCCGCGGTCGGGATAGCTGACCAGGCCGCCGACGATGCTGGTCAGCGGCGGGAAGCGCGCCGTGATGATCTGGAGGCCTTCGTACGCATTGCTGCACCAGACGGTGTCGTTTCGGGCATAGACCGCATGCGTATAGATCACTCCATTTATGCCTCCCAGGTATTGCGGACTGTCCGGGCGCTGCAGGGAGAACATCATGAGGTTGTACTGTGCGCCTGCGCTGTTCGTCGCTCCTGCTGCATAGAGCCGGGCCCGTGCCGTATCGATGAAGATGGTATGGGCCCGGGTCAGCTCCTTGCTGCGCTCGTAAACGAGGTGAACCGAATCCGGCAGGTAGCTGAGGTCGAATACCTGCAGGCTCGCATAGCCTTCGTCGCTGACGGCATACAGGTAGTTCTTGTAGGTCTTGTAATCGCGGTGGACGACGTTCTGGGAGCGCCCGGGATAGAAGGCGCGTTCCTCGCAATTGCCGGCGTCGATGATATGCATGCCGTTCGTGCCGCCGATGACGCCGTATTCGCGGCCGTTCATGCTGAAGCCCCATACATCGTTCCAGTGCTGGCCGCTGCCGTTGGCCGGGGCCTTCGCCGTATCGCGCCAATTGCAGAGCAGCCGCACGTTATGGGCCTGCTGCGCGAGGCCCGGCAGGCCGAGCGCCAGGGCCAGGGCGCATAGAAAATACCGCATCCTTAAAGCTACGATATCTGAATGAGCTCAGGATCAGCGAATGCCGCGGGAGTCGAGCGCCTGCTGGTAGCGCCGCGCATTTTCCCGGTGCTCGTTCCAGTTCGATGCGAAATTGTGATAGCCGCTGAAGTCTTCCTTCGCGCAGAAAAAGAGATAGGTAGTTTCCGGCGCGTCCAGCGTCGCGTTCAGGGTGCGCAGCGAGGGGGTGCAGATCGGCCCGGGAGGCAGGCCGAGATAGATGTATGTGTTGTAGGGAGATGCGAAGCCGGTCTGCTTGCTGGTGATGCGCTTGATCGTAAAATCCCCGGCCGCGAAGCGGGCCGTAGGGTCGGCCTGCAGCTTCATGCCTTTCCGGATCCGGTTGAGGTAGACCGAGGCGATCTTCGGCTGCTCGTCGTGGTGGTTGCTTTCCTCCTCGACGATGGAGGCGAGCGTTACGGCCTGAGCAGGCGTCAGCCCCAGCTTCTCCGCCTTTTCCTTGCGCTCGGCGGTCCAGTAAGCCACGTAGGCAAGCTCCAGCTTGCGGAAGGCTTTATCGGCGGGAGTGTTCCAGTAGAACTCGTAGGTGTTGGGGATGACCGCGCACATGGCGGTCGCGGGGGTAAGCCCGAATTGAGCGAGATACACCGAGTCGTTCAGCATATGCCGCAGGGTATTGGAATCTGCTTCGAGGTTGTGTCCTACCAGGTGGATGAGA
>JASLDA010000060.1 GCA_030151745.1 Chitinophagaceae bacterium
GTGCATGCCGGTCATTACAACGACAAGCAGGGCGTCATCAAATGGCTGCTGTGGACCATCATCGGCGGCGTAGCGTTCCTGGCCTGCCAGGCCTGGGAATGGACTCACCTCAGCCACCACACCGGCGGCAAGCTCTGGGGCGCCTTCACCGATCCGCACACGTCCATCAATGCGCTCAAGGGTTTCTACGGGGACGCCAAGGGGCATGTGCTGACGAGCTCCAATCTCGTCGCCGGGCAGCAGGCCGCCCATGATTTCTTCAACTACTTCTTCACCATCACGGGCTTCCACGGCTGCCACGTACTTTCCGGCGTCATATTCAACGTGATGATCCTGATCAATACCGTGAACGGCACCTATGAGCGCCGCGGCCACTACGAAATGGTGGAAAAGGTAGGCCTCTACTGGCACTTCGTAGATCTGGTCTGGGTATTCGTATTCACCTGCTTCTACCTGCTCTAGGCCTGCGGCAACTCCAATTCCCTCAAATTACTACTACCAGCTACCATGTCTGCACATAGCACGAACAGCAACGATATCCAGGTTCTTTACGAAGGCGATCAGAGCAAGCTCTACAGCGGCCTGATGAGCCACCATCACGGCGAGAGCATCAAGAGCGAAGGCAGCAAGAAACAAGTCAGCCGGATCATGAAGGTGACCCTGCTGCTGACCATCATCACCATCGTGGAAGTCGTTCTCGGTCTCGTGGGCTCCCACCTGGGCGTACCGCACGCGATAACCGCCACCCTCTTCCTGCTGATGACCCTCTTCAAGGCAGCCTATATCGTTAAGGTGTTCATGCACCTGGGCGACGAAGTACGGGGCATGATCATCACGGTCCTGATCCCGCTGACCCTGTTTGTATGGTTCGTTATCGCCTTCCTGGCCGATGGCGGATTCTGGCTCCACATGAACAATACCAGCGGCCTTCGCTAATGCGGCGGCTGCTTCAGGAACGCTGAACGCGACGTTAATATGACTCGAAATAAGACGGCGATCTTGGGAATAGCGGTGGCACTTGTGCTGCCGCTTTCTTTTTATATCATCGCCAAAGGACTGGGCAAGGACCGGCTGGCCATGCCAAACTACTATGCACACGGCGACACGCTGAACAGCCATAAGGCAATGGCTGAAATCGAGGCGGGGAAGATCAGCCCCGTCCCGGAATTTTCCTGCACCAACCAGTTCGGCGATACCGTGCGGCTGAACCGCGACCTGAAAAACCGGCTGCTTGTCGTGAACGTGTTCTTTACGACCTGCACCTCGACCTGCCCGAAGCTTACGCAGAACCTGCGCATCCTCGAGTTCGCCTTCCGCCGCACGCCGATGGCCCGAAACGATACGACCGTCCAGTTCGTATCAATCACCGTGGACCCGGCCAACGACACCACGGCCGCATTGCGGGCCTTTGCCGGCAAGTTCAAGACCGACGAGAACCACTGGTGGTTCGTACGCGCCGACAAAAAGTACACTTACGACTGGATCAGGAACCAGCTGCACCTGAGTACTCCCGGGGGCGACGGCGGCGCGGAAGACTTCATCCATAGCAATACGATCGTAGTGCTGGACAAGGACCGCTTCATCCGCGGGTATTACGACGGGCTGGATACGGCGTCCATCGGGCGCTGCGCCTACGACCTGGGCCTGCTCGCGATGGAGAAGAAGCATAAATAACGCCGGAAGGACATCGACGAGCCGGCGAAGCAAGAACTGGCGTTTCCAGGTCTGCATGCCGGCCATCCGGCGGAGCGGATTTGCCGGCTGCGCGCAGCCGGCAAATCCGCTCATTATATTCTTCAACGGCTCGTCTGGCCGGAATTCCCGATTTTTGCGCCACGATGGCAATGCTTACTCCCTCCTTGCAGAAGAATGACCGCCGTGCGAGCCTACTGATCATTCTGTTTTCGATCATTGTATTTCTCGTCGTATCGACGCTGCACCCGCTGAATAAGGTCCTGAATATCGATACCGCGGCGCTCGGCTTCGACGTGCATATTTTCGCCGCGGTCAACGCCATCCTGAACACCACGGTCACGGCGTTGCTGGTTCTTGCCTACCTCCTGGTACGCCGGGGGCGCTACACGGCGCACCGGAACACCATGTACGCGGCCATGATCCTGTCGGTCCTGTTCCTGGTTTCCTACATCGCGCATCATATCCTGGCCGGCGATACCCATTACGGGGGCGCGGGAGCCGTAAGGGCGATCTACTTCGCCCTGCTTTACAGCCATATCCTGCTGGCAGCGGTCATCTTACCCTTTATCCTGTTCACCGCCTACCGCGGCATGACGGGGGAATATGCCCGCCACAAGAAGCTTTCCCGCTGGACATTTCCGCTCTGGCTGTACGTGAGCATCACCGGCCCGGTCGTCTACCTGATGATCTCGCCCTACTACTCATAAGCGGGCGGGAAACGGATGCAGTGAGCGGGAAATCGTAATTTCGAGGCTATGAAGCGCTGGATTTTAATCGTGATGACAGCCCTGCCGGCAGCCCTGCCCCTGGACCTGCTGGCTCAAGGCTGCGCCGTATGCACCAAGACAGCCTCGGAGCTCGATTCCCATAGCGCCCGCGGCCTGAATGCCGGCATTATCTACCTGGCCTTCCTGCCGCTTTCCATCCTGGGCACCATCGGGTATTTCTGGTGGCGGGGCTCGGGAGCCCGGCGATAATCCCCAACGCCCCTATCCCCATAAGCCTCCAGCTCTTTGCTCCCGATTGAGCTCAAGCGCAGATCGATAGCGTTCCAGCTTCGCCTGAAGCTGCCGGTGACGGATCGTTAAT
>JASLDA010000065.1 GCA_030151745.1 Chitinophagaceae bacterium
TTCCAGAAGGACGGCAGCTACCCGGCTTCAGCTACGGGGCAGCTCACGATCCACGGCGTCACGAAAACCGTTACCATCCCGGGTACCGTAGTGGTCAGCAAAGGCCAGGTGACCGCCAACTCAAAATTCAACGTAAAGACCGCCGACTACGGCATCAGGATTCCCGGGGTCGCGGCCGGCAAGATCGCCGAGAGCATCGAAGTGACCGTGAACACCATCCTGGAAGCCCGATAAACGATCGCCCCATACCATATCATGCGCAGCTTTTTTCTTTCGGCTTTCCTCCTGGGCCCGCTCAGTCTCTATGCTCAAACCGATACCAGCGGCAGGGACCTGGAAGCCATGCTCGGTGATGCCCCGGGCAGATCCCGGCACGAGTATGTTTCGGCTACGTTCAAGGCTACACGGCTGGTCACCGGCCATAGCATAGAGACCCTGGGCGCAGGCGTGCTGGATTTCCGCATCAGCCACCGCTTCGGGACCGTCAATTCCGGGGCTCGCAACTTCTTCGGGCTGGACGGCGCGGTGACCCGGCTGGGATTCGACTACGGCGTCACCCGCTGGTTCACGGTGGGGATCGGCCGGAGCACTTATCAGAAGGAGGTGGACGGCTTCGCCAAGATCAAGCTGCTGCGCCAGACGCAGGACGACGCGGTTCCGCTCACCCTGGTCTATCTCGGCGCCATGTCCGTACGCACCGATGACGTGAGCGGCCCGAACAATGCCGATTACCCGCTGACCAACCGCCTGTTCTACAGCAACCAGCTGCTGATCGCGCGCAAGTTCAGCGAGCGGCTTTCGCTCCAGCTCATGCCGACGCATATACACTACAACCTGGTCAGCACCCGCAGCGAGCCGAACGATGTGTTCGCCATGGGCGTCGGCGGCCGGATCAAGCTCTCGCGCCGTATCTCGTTCAATGCCGAATACTACTATACGCTGCCGGGCGCGAGGCTGAACGGGTCTAAGAACGCACTGGCCGTAGGCGTAGACATCGAAACGGGCGGCCACGTATTCCAGCTGCATTTCACCAACAGCACCGGCATGAGCGAGCGTACTTATATCGGTCAGACGACTGACAGCTGGACGGACGGGGGAATACATTTCGGCTTCAACATCTCGAGGGTGTTTACGATCGTCCGTCCGAAGGGCTTTGAGGGCTCGCGGAATAAAATCTGGTAGATCGGCAGTTCTTGCCATTGCGGCGACACCGGGAGCTTGCACTGCCTGGTTCATGTCATTCAGCGGTTTTCTGCTGCGCACAGCAATCACCAGGGAGGAGACAATGGAATCTGTGTCGCCGTCCCCCATGTCACCCTGAGCTTGTCGAAGGGTGACATGGGGGACGGCGACGTTACAGCCTTCCATGCCCTGGTTCGACTCCGGTTTGCCCGAACCTTCCTCGCCAGGACATGAAAAGAGGTTCATTACGACAAGAAGAAAGGCCCGGCCGGCGATCTGTAACCGGCAGGGCCACCTGCGCTGCGTCGAGCCGGAGCGGAGAGTTCATATTACGGTTATTCACCGCAGCTTAGCATGCGGCAACGGGTCGAACGGTTATATTCGCTAATTCTAAAAATTACGATGAACCAAACGCTACGTACTTTTCTTCTTGGGCTGCTGGTCTGGCTGATTGCCCTGAAACCCGCCATGGCAGAGGATGCCGCCGCCTTCGGGCTTGGAGAGCGAAACTCGGCCGCTCATGCCCGCGGCGCGGAATTCCGCGACTACACGCTCTTCCGCCCGGCATCCGGCCTGAAGCACTCCGATCTTGTCAAGGCGGAAACCCTGCTGGAGCTGGATCCGGCCGTGCTGACGCAATTGCTGCGCGACCGTCCCGAAGCCCTGCGCCTGAGCCTTCGCACGGAGGCGGGCGCACAGTACGTGCTTGAGCTGCTCCGCTCCGCGCCCGTTCCCGCCGATGCCGATTTCGGCGTTATAGACGCAAATGGCCGCCATCGCAGCGGCAGCGACGAGGGACTGCATTACCAGGGCATCGTGACCGGCGGCGGCCGCTCCGTGGCGTCCCTGAGCGCCTTTCCCAATGGGGATATAATGGTGCTGTTCGGCACGTCGGAAGGAAATTTCAACCTGGGCAGGCTCGAAGACGGCACCGGTCGATTCATCCTGTACAACGATCATGATCTGACCATCCGGCCGCACGCGGAATGCAAGACGGACGACAACGCGATCGTCAACCCCGACCGCGCTGGCGGCGGCCTGAAGACGACCCGGGCCATGCTGTGCCGGCGGGTGCGCGTCTACTGGGAAGTCGCTGCTAACCTCTACGCCGCCAAGAACGGGAACATCATCACCACCCGGAATTATGTCACCGGCTTGTTCAACCAGGTCGCGGCCATGTACCTGAACGAGCATATCCAGATGGAGCTGAGCGCCATGTATGTCTGGATCACGCAGGACGAATATCCCCAGACCTCATCCAGCGCTGCGTTGACCAAGTTCGTGCAATACTGGAATTTCCTCGGCAACAGCTACAATGCAGATCTGGCGCACCTGCTTACCCGGGACAATGCCGGCAATGGCGGCGGTAACGGCGGCCTGGCCTATGTAGGGGTGCTCTGCAATCCCGACTTTTCCTATGCATACAGCGACGTTTACGGCACTTATAACGCGATCCCCACCTTTTCCTGGGACGTGGAAGTGATCACGCACGAAACCGGCCACAATCTGGGATCCAAGCACACGCACTGGTGCGGCTGGAATACCGGCACCGGCAGCACCTGCGGGGCTATAGACGACTGCTATACGCTCGAAACCTCGACCGGCTGCTCGACCTGCGGATCCACCTACCAGAATTCGGCGCCGGTTACGGCCTGGAAAGGCTCCGTGATGAGCTATTGCCACCTGGTGGCGCGCGGTATCGACCTGGCAAATGGCTTCGGCCCCCTGCCGGGCAATGCCATCCGTGCCGAGGTAGCGGCCAAGCCCTGCTTGGGACCCTTGCTGCGCGCCAAGCTGGAGGCGACGCCGATATGCTCCGGATCCGGATCGATGGCGGTCAGCTTCGACCCGCTCAGCGGCGGTACGGCCCCCTACCGCTATACCTGGTCGAACGGCGGCACCACGCAGACCATCTCGAACCTTGCCGCTCCGGGGACCTACGGCGTGACCGTCACCGACAGCAACGGGTGCCAGCTTCAGCTTTCGGAAAGTCTTACTGCGCGTGCCTTCCCGGGCAACGGGATAGCGGTTCCCAGCACCATCGCAATGCCGATCTGCTGCGGCAGCACGACGCAGAAGCTGCAGCTGCACAGCAATCTGACCTCCAATCTTTCCAATTGCCAGGGCGTTTACTGGCTGCGCAGCGAAGTGGCGCCGGGCAGCTTCGCCGATGCAAAGGCGCATTTCGACACCGCGACGGCGACCGTTTTCCCGAGCAAGAGCGTGAGTGCCGGAGGTGCCGTGCTGGAAGTTACCCCGCCCGCCAATTGCGCCACGCCGGTCGAGTGGTTCTTTACCCCGGTGGCGGTGAACCTGCCGCATACCGCCGACAGCTTCCTGGCAACGGCGACGGCGAACACGGCGTACAGCAACGGAACGACGCGGCTCGGATCCTTTGTAACGCTCCCGGACCAGACCGCGCTGCCGGCGCCCTGCGATCCGGCCGATACGCCCACGCTGAGCCAGCTGAGCATTTCCGTTTCCGGTTATACCGGCCGCGCCGGTAAGATGAGCATCATGGTACGGAATGCATCCGGGACGGTAGTGTTCCAGCGTTCCGGCTATACCGGCAACGGGACCTATGTCCTGAGCTCCGACTCGCTTGCGATGCCGATGCTGGAGCCGATGACCATCTATGTCTTCGATTACAACTGCAGCAGCGCCACTGCCTGCACGGCTTCCAATGCCAGCGTCAGCGCCAGCCGCAAGGTGCGCTACTCGGCGCGGCGCGCGTCGATGACCGCGGGCTGCCAGATCGGAACGAGCATCAGGACCTCCTTTGCGAAAGACTTCTGCACGAAGCTCAGCGTGGCGAACCTGAGCACGGTCGATAGCTGGAATGCGAGCCTGGCGCCTAACCCGGCCTCCGGCTCTGTGACGCTGCGCTATACGGCGGGGACCGAGCCGCTCCGCATCGACATCAGCGATGTGGTCGGTAAGCGCATCAATGCCTACAGCCTGGCTGCCGGGTCCGGGGCGCAGTCGCTGCAGATCGATGTGCATGCCTGGGCCCGGGGCGTCTACTTCTTCAACCTGCACGATCGGGAGGGCCGCAGCCAGCGCATGAAGCTGGTCGTTGAATAGGATTTTGGATTTTCCAGGCAAAAAAAACGTCCCGCACTTATAAAGTGCGGGACGTTTTGCGTACCGGCTATAGGGTTGTTAATTAATAACCACCGTCGTTATCCCGGCGATTGTTATAGCCATTGTTATTGCCGTAGCCGCCGCTGCGCCGCTGACCTCCGCCGAATCCGCCACCGGAACGCTGCTCCATCGGACGTGCTTCGTTCACAACGAGCTTGCGGCCCGAAAGTGTCTGACCGTTAGTTGCGTTGATAGCTGCTTCGCCGTCTTCCTTGTTAGCGAAAGTTACGAAGCCGAAGCCGCGGCTGCGGCCTGTTTCACGGTCTGATGCTACGAAAGAGTCTGTTACTTCGCCAAACTGGCCGAAGTGGTTGCGGAGCTGGTCTGCGTCGGTTGCGAAGGCGAGGTTGCCTACGTAAAGCTTGATAGCCATATTCTGAATCTGGGTGGTTTTAAAAATGCCGGTAGGCGTTGCGAATATCCGGTTTTAATTTCATCCGCCGCGGATCCAATTGTAATTTTCTCAAAAGATTCTCTTTTTTTGTCAATGAACCCTGCATTTCCAACGTGTTGTAATTGCCGGCAATTCGCCTTCCGTTTGAGCTATTCCCGGTTTTTAACAGGTATCTTTGTTACATGCAGTCTGACAATCCAAACATCTTCTACAGCGATGACGATGTAGACGATCAGGACCTGTTCCGGGACGCGCTGGCTGAAGTGGATGATTCGTTGGTGCTGACTACAGCCTCAGACGGGGATATACTGCTGTCGCTGCTGAACACCCCGCCGCCCAGGCCCCGGCTCATTTTCCTGGACCTGAACATGCCGCGCATGAACGGGTATGAAGTGCTCAGGGAAATCCGCGGCACCGAAGAGCTCCGGAACTATCCGGTCATCATCTTTTCGACCTCGGCGGACGAGGTCACGATCGCGACGACCCGCAGGCTCGGCGCAGACCGTTTCGTAAGCAAGCCCCGCACCTACGACGGGATCAAAAAGGCCCTGTCGCTCTGCATCGGGACAGACTGGAAAAATAACCGCGAGTGCAGCGACAATGATTTTCTGCTCCGGGTTAACTAACCTTGTAGCGTTATGACGGATCAGCACTTACAACAGGAATCGCAGCGATTCCTCAAGGCTCTGCGCCAGGAAACCCAGGCTGAGCATGAAGCCCTCGAGGCTCATCCGGTCTCGAAAGCCATCGTTGCGGAGCACATCACGAGTGCATCCTATATCCGCTATCTCCAGATCATGGAGCGGGTGGTGCAGGGCATGGAAGGCCTTCTGGAACCCCGGCTGGAGCCGCATGTAGATGACCTGCCTGCGCGCCGTAAAACGGCCTGGATCGCAGCCGATCTTGAGGCGCTGGAAGCCGGGCAGAACCCCTTCCCGGAATTCGGCGGCCTGCCGGCGGACCTGCCGACCGGCCAGGCGTTCGGCGCCTACTATGTGCTGGAAGGGAGCGCCCTCGGCGGGCGCGTCATCCTGAAGCAGCTTCCCGGCTCCCTGCGGGAAGACGGCAGCCGGACCCGCTATTTCGAAGGCTACGGCCCCCAGACCGGCCCTATGTGGCAGCGCTTCCTGGGGGATTTCAGCAAGTACGTCCTGAGCTCCGGGGCCGAACGCGAGGCTATCGACGGAGCGCGTACGGCTTTTGCTGTCATCCATCAGTATTTCAACCGTTGCAACGCGTGATTGTCAGGGATATCGTCAACCGGGAGCTGGTCAATCTGACGAACTGCGAAAGTGAACCCATTCATATCCCGGGGGCGATCCAGCCGCATGGGCTGCTGCTGGGCTTGCGTAAGGACCCGGAGCACCGGATCCTGTACTGCAGCGGCAATGCGCTCGAATACACAGGCTCGGCCTTCGGCGGGCTCCTGGGAAAGCTCTTTGCGGAGGCTTTCGGCCGGGCCGACTCCGAACGGCTGAGCGCCTACCTGGACAGCGACGATTTCCGGACTGGCAACCCGGTCTCCCTGCAGCTGGGGCAAACGCCGTACAGCTGCACCCTGCATTACAGCGGCGATATCCTGATTCTCGAAGCCGAACCGTTCCCCGACGGCTTCCGCAACCTGCCGGACCTTTATCTCCAGACCCGGCGCTTCGTCACTACGATGGAGCAGACTCATACGCTGAAGGAGCTTTGCCAGCGCGTAGCCGAGGAAACGAGATCCATCACCGGCTACGACCGGGTCATGATCTACCGTTTCGACGCCGATTACAATGGCGAGGTCATTGCCGAATCCGTACGGGAAGACCTTGAGCCGTTTCTCGACCTTCATTATCCGCATACCGATATCCCTGCCCAGGCCCGGGCGCTCTACCTGCAGAACCTGCTGCGCATGATCGTCGATGTGTCCTACGCTCCGGTGCCCGTCTACACGGTCGACGAGCAGGCGCGGACGCTGGACCTTTCCCATTCGCTGCTGCGGAGCGTATCGCCGATACATATCCAATACCTGCAGAACATGGGCGTCGGCGCGACGATGAGCATCAGCCTGGTTCACAACAAAAGGCTTTGGGGGCTCATCGCCTGCCATCATTACGGCCCCAAGAACATTCCGCACTACACCCGGCTCAGCGCCCAGCTGCAGGGGCATTTCCTGACCTCCCAGATCGGCGTACGGGAAACTTCCGAGGCTTTCGAAGCCGGCAAGCATATCGCCGCGGCACTGGAGCTGGTCATGCCCGCGACGCTCGGCCTGGAGGAAAGCTGCCTCCCGGACCTGATACGGCGCCCAGAGCTGCTCCGGCTGGCCAATGCCGATGCCGTGATCCTGTCTTTTAAGAATCGCGTCTACAGCCAGGGCAGCATCCCGGAAGGGCTCGATATCCGGCAGCTGGCCCTGCATCTGCAGCAGCTATCGGCAGCTGGCAGCTTCGTGACCGACCAGGTCCGCAGCAGCAGCGTGCCGGTTCCCGAGCCGCTGCAGGATCAGCTTGCAGGGCTGGTCTACCACAGCCTGGTCGGGGAGGGCGAAGACTTTATCCTCTGGCTCCGGCGGGCGCACCAGCAGGAGGTGCTCTGGGCCGGAGATCCGGCGAAAGCCATTACCAAGGATGAAAAGGGGCTTTCGCCGCGGAAGAGCTTCGAGCAATGGAAGGGGTTGAAGGCCGGAACCAGCAAACCCTGGACAGGGGCGGAGCTTGCGGCTATATCCACTTTCGCCTATTCGCTGCAGAAAGGACTGAGCCTGATCCTGATGATGGCCGAGGAACGCCGCTACCGGCTCCTGAACGAGCAGCTGCAGCAGGCCAATTCGGAGCTGGAAAACATCAACTGGATCAGCACGCATGACCTTCAGGAGCCGCTGCGCAAGATTCAGGTCTTCAGCTCGCGCCTGCGGGACAGGCTCAGCGAACATGAGGCCGGCCCATCGATCATGCGCGATGTGGAGCGGATGAACGATGCGGCGACGCGCATGCAGAACCTGGTGAACGATATTCACAGCTACTCTAAGTTCAACCACCAGGATCTCGAGCTTGCGCCGGCGGCCCTGGACGATATATTGAACGATGTTCTGGACGACCTGCAGGAGGAGCTTAGCGAGGAGCGGCTGGAGCTGGTCCGCGCGCCGCTGCCTACCGTGCTCGGCGAGCCTTTCCTGCTGCGCCAGCTGTTCCTGAACCTGATCCGCAACGCGCTCAAGTTTCATAAACCCGGAGCCGCCGCCGGGATGCAGGTATCCTGCAGCAGGAGCCCCGCCCCGGACAGCTCCGGGCAGGACTACCTCCGGGTTACGTTCAGCGACCAGGGCATCGGTTTCGACAATGAATTTTCCGAGACGATATTCGGGATCTTCAAGCGCCTTCACAATCACAAGGAGTACCGAGGCACGGGGATCGGCCTTGCGATCTGCCGCAAGATTGTCGAGCGCCACCACGGTACGATCACGGCGCACAGCATTCCTGGCGCGGGCTCAACCTTCATCGTCACCTTGCCCTATAACGCGCAGTTGAGAGAGGCATCCCATGGCTAGAAATTCGAAACCTATCACGATTCTTTACGCTG
>JASLDA010000089.1 GCA_030151745.1 Chitinophagaceae bacterium
TCGGCGGCAAGCCCTGCGATGCCGGCACCTATTACTGGCAGCTGAACGCACTTTGCTATACCGGCCATCGCGAGACGCAGAAGGGCGACGTGATCCTGATCCGCTGAGTGCTTGCTGAGTGCTTATAGTTTTCAAGGTGTCACCTCCAATAGAGGTGACACCTTGAATTAACTGACATCTGCGTGATTTACATTACGTAAAATTGCTGCAGATTCACAGGGACAATTGCCTGTACAGTCATTGAGCCTAAGGATTACCACGCTTATTGTTCTCCTGCTCGCGTGCGCCCAGCAACAAGCCGCCGCCACTCATCTATTTGGCGCGGATTTCTATTACAAGTACCTCGGCAACGATCAATACAAGGTGACGCTCTCCGTATACGGGGACTGCAGCGGTCTGTCGTTCGGCGGCCTGGACGGAAGCACGCCCGAGGTCAAGCTCTATGACGGCGCGACGCTGGTGCACTCGCTGATGCTGGACCAGGAAGGCCCCGGGCAGGAAGTGACGCCGGTATGCGACAGGGAGCTGGCAAACACCAGCTGCAAGGACCCGACCTTCCCGATCCCCGGCGTCACCCGCTACGACTACTCGGCGGTCTGCAGCATTTCCGGGAAAAGCAGCAATTGGATCTTTCTCTTCGACGGCGTCATGCCGAATGCGGTCAAGGGAGGCCGGAACGCCGGCCGCAGCGAGGATATCACAAATATCCTCAACAACCAATCGGTCGTATCCATGATCGCGCGGCTTAACAATACGCAGGGTCCCAACTCCTCGCCGCAATTCACGACGATCCCCACCCCTTTTTACTGCATCAACACCTCCCAGCAGTACAACCAGGGAGCCACGGATCCCGATATCGATTCCCTGGCGTACGCGCTGGTCCCGGGCCTTTCCCAGGGCGCCGGCAAGGTGACCTACCTCCCGCCCTACTCGGCAACCCTTCCCATGAATATGGCCGCCAGCAGCTGGAGCTTCAACAACCAGACCGGTCAGCTGAGCTTCACGCCTACCGTGGCCGATAAATACCTGGTCGTAAACGAGGTGAAGGAATACCGCAACGGGGTAGTGGTGGGAACGAGCATGCGGGAAATGACCTTCGTGATCCTGAGCAACTGCAATTCCAGGCCCAGCGTGAGCAGCCTGGATACCGCGAAAACCTTTAAATCCGGCGTACGTCTCCATGACGACGAGGTAATCATCTGCCAGGCAAAGGATACGGCGCGCTTCGCGGTCGTCGCCTCGAACAGCACGGGAGATACGGTTTCAGCCAGCGTTTACGGCTTGCCGGCCGGTCTCACGTACACCATTCTCAACAACAATACGCCGCGCCCGGCGATCCTGGTCAGCTGGGTTCATGCGGGATTAAGCCCCGGCAGCTATATTTTTTTCGTGAGCTGCCGGGACAAGACCTGCCCGCTGATCAGCCAGCAGATCAAAGCGTTCACGATCCGGGTCGTCGCGCCGAATGTGCTGATCGGCCCCAGGATCCTGGCGCCTACGCAATGCACGCATAAGGCATTGGTGGAGCTGGCAGCGGGCGCAGGATTGGTGCCGCGCACCATTACGCTTTCAACGGGCTCATCGAACTCCGTCATCTACCGGGATTCGACTGGAAACGCATTCTCGGACAGCCTCGCGAGCGGGACGTACCTGGTCACGATCCAATCGGATCTGCTCGATTGCCCCACGCAGCGGATCATCACCATTGCCGACAGCGGCATCTACCCGAACATCCCGGGCAGGGAAGACCGCTTTCATTGCCTCGGCGACCCGCCGCTGCAGCTGCGTGCAACACTGGACAGCGGGGCAAAAGCGATCTGGTATCTGCCCGACGGCAGCAGGCTTCCGCAGAGCCCGGCACCGGCAACGGACCAGCCCGGCCGCTGGTTCTACCTGCTCAGCCAGCAATACAAGACCTGCGAATCGAAAAAGGATACGGTCTGGGTCTACGTGACGAAACGGCCCGTGGCCGCCATCACCGGCGATATGCTGCACTGCGAGTACGATACCGGCACCTACGTCTTCAGCGGCAGCGCCGGTGAAGGGCCGATACTCGAATACCTCTGGACCTGGGACAAACCCATATTCCGTGCCGGCAAAGGCCCCGGCCCCTGGAGAACGGCCTGGGGGCTGGCCGGGAAGAAACGGGTCACTCTTCAGGTGATCGAGAACAGGTGTCCTTCGCGGACGGACACCATCGAGGTACTGGTGAAGCCCCGTCCCTACCCGGGCTTCAGCATACCTGCCGAGGCCTGCAGCCATGAGCCGGTGCTGATCCAGTATTTCGCGAGGCCGGCCGACAATCAGGAATTCAGCTGGGACGTCACGGACCTGAATCTTAAGGATGCACGCGCCGCCTCCGTGCAGCTTGTCTGGGAAAGCCCCGGGCCGAAGCGCGTGGCGCTTACGACCTCGCTGAACGGCTGCAGCGGCACTCGCTACAAGGACATCCTGATCCACGAGACCCCGGAAGTGCGGATCGGCAATATCGCCGCCCCGGTCTGTATCGGCGAGAAGATCTACCTGCTGGCCAGCGGCGCCGAGACGTATAACTGGAAGCCCGCAGACAGCCTGCGCTCCGATATAAACGGCCTCTACACCCGGGTCCTGAAGCCCTCGCGCTATACGGTCACCGGCAGCAACCAGTGGGGCTGCAAAGACAGCGCGCATATCGACTATCCCCTCGTCGAAGCCTGCTGCAGCTTCGGCTATCCCAACGCCTTTACGCCGAACGGCGACGGGCGCAACGACAAGTTCAA
>JASLDA010000090.1 GCA_030151745.1 Chitinophagaceae bacterium
TCGGCGGCAAGCCCTGCGATGCCGGCACCTATTACTGGCAGCTGAACGCACTTTGCTATACCGGCCACCGCGAGACGCGATCGGGCGACCTCGTCCTGATCCGCTGAGGGCGCGGCATAGCTGGCATGATTTACATACGTATGGCCTGAATGAGGCTACATATCAACTGGAGCAGGGGACTGAGACGGGCGCTGCGGATATTCGGAGGGTTGCTGATACTGCTGGTCCTGGGCTGGCTGGGCCTCGCCTGGTATATTTATGCGAACAAGCAGGAAGTGCTCGCGAAGGTCACCGCAATCCTGGGTGAGCGCATGCGCGGCGAATTCCATATACGGACTATGGAGCCCAGCCTGTTCGTCAGCTTCCCGAACGTCGCACTCAACCTGAAGGATATCACGCTCCGCGACAGCCTGTGGGACAGGCACCGACACAGCCTGCTCGAAGCCCGGAACATCTACGTATGCCTGAATCCCTTCGCGCTGATCGGGAAACGCGTGGAGATCACGAAGCTCACCGCGGCGAACGGAACCATCTTCGTTTATACAGACAGCACCGGCTATTCGAATACTTACCTCCTCTCCAGGCAGGACACCTCAAAGACGAACCGGACCACGCTTGTCGAACGCTTCGCGCTTGACGACATGCACCTGTATTTCGTCAACAAGGCGAAGTACAAGCTGTTTCACCTGTACATCCGCTACCTGGACGGCAGGGCCGCCCGGACCGGCAACACCATGGATTTCAGCATCTCCGGCAAGGTGCATGTTCACGAATTCAACTTCAACACGGTGCGCGGCTCATACCTGCATGGACAGGACCTGGATCTGGACCTGGCATCCAGCTATTTCATCGAGCAAAAACGCCTTCACATCCCCCTTCAGTCCATCGGCGTGGGAGACAGCAGGGTCCGGTTCGGCGGGACATTCTTTTTCGACCGGAGCCCCGCGGCATTTGCATTGCAGCTGCAAAGCGGGGGGATCAGGTATAAGACCGCGGTTTCCTGGCTTTCGCCGAATATCCGCAAGACACTCGACAGCCTCGACTTCGAGCGCCCGCTCGCGATCGACGCGGAGGTCCGCGGCGTCATGCAGTACAAGAGCATCCCGTATGTCAATGTCGCGTACCAGACCAAGGACAATACGCTTACCACGCCCCTGGGCGATTTTGCGGGTATAAGCTTCAGCGGCGCCTTCTGCAATGAAGCCGTTCCCGGGGCCGGCCATGGCGACGACAATTCGCGGATCTCGATGTACGGGCTGCACGCCACCTGGAACGAGATCCCTTTCGGAGCCGATACGCTCTGGGTGACAAACCTGCTGCGCCCCTTCGTAAAAACCCGCCTCCGCTCCTCTTTCGGCGTGCCGAAGATCAACGATATCGTCGGGGGCAAAGTCATCTTGTTCGAACGCGGACTTGCCGATGCCGACCTCCGTTACGAAGGCGGGATATTGCCGGACGATCCAAGCCCCTATGCGATCAACGGCACCCTGCGGATTTCGGACGCCGCATTTAATTACCTGCCCCGGAACCTGAGCTTCGGCAAGGTCGGAGCCGTGCTGCAGTTCCAGGGCGACAACCTGTACTTCCGCAACATCACCCTGAGCAGCCAGCACAGCAGCATCCAGATGGAAGGCGAAGCGCTGCATATTTTACGCCTTTACTTCAGCGATCCGGGAAAAGTGGGCATTTCCTGGAAGATGCGCAGCTCCCTGATCAACCTGAACGACTTCCTGGGCTTCGCGGGCCGGCGTCGGAGCGTATCTTCCGAGACATCGAAACGCAGGCTGAGCGCCCGCATCACCCGCATCGGCAATCAGCTGGATGCCGTGCTGAACGCCAGCACGATCCGGCTGGATGCACGTGTCGAAAAGCTGATATTCAAGAACCTGGTCACCGGAACCGTCCTAGCCCGGGCGGATATCTCACAAAGCGGCATCAGCCTGCAGCAGGTCCGGATCGGGTTTGGCCGGGGCCAGCTCGACATCAGCGCAGCAATAAATCAGACCGCGCCTGACAACCCCTTCAAGGCAAAAGCGAGCGCGCGCGATGTGGACGTAGCCCGGCTTTTCAGCAGTTTCGGAAATTTCGGTCAGACCGCGATCCTGGCCGAAAATATCACCGGTACCATCAACGTGGACGCCGACATACAAGGCCGCATGACGGATGGAGGGACCATCCTGAAAAACTCGCTGGGCGGCAATATCAGCTTCGACCTGAGCGACGGGCAGCTCCGGCACCTGCCACAGCTGGAAAAAGTAGGGAAATATGTCTTCAAGAACCGGCATCTCGAAACCCTGGATATAAACAAGCTGGACGGATCGCTGGAGCTGGCGGGCAGCAAGATCGTCGTCCGGCCGATGGATATCCGTACCAGCGCGCTGAACATGAGCGTGCAGGGAATTTACGGCCTGTCGGGCGGTACCGATCTTTTCATAAAGATCCCCCTGCGCAACCCCGAACGGGAAGGCCTGGGCTCCGCGGTAGGCCGCTTCATCCGCCGCGGCAAAGGCCTGGTCATAAATCTCAGGGCGCAGGACCCGGACGGAAAGGGCGTCAGGATCGGCTGGGATCCGCTCAAGCAGGGCCAAAAAGCCACGGACGAAAAGTTATCCGACATGCAATGATACGCAGCCGGCACCTCGTGCAAAACGAGGCGTAATCCCTGGGTGCGGTACGCCACCCAAAACCGGCGCACCGCACTTTGAGAGACTGGACCGTCCCGAGCCCGGACGGGCTTCGCATATGGTGGCGGTAAATTTTCCATCTGAAATCTACAATCCGGAATCCACGGCCCGAGATATCCCCGGCCTGGCCTGAACTTTTAGCCTGCCTATTGCCGAGCCTGCAAGCATGGCTGCGGCATTACGACCATGCAATTGCCACCGCCATTTGCCGC
>JASLDA010000105.1 GCA_030151745.1 Chitinophagaceae bacterium
TACGCGTGATCAATACCTCGCTGCTGGGTATCGACTGGTATATCGACCAGTTGAACTACCGCATCAACGACGCGGACGCCGTGCCGATGGCCTGGAAGCGCGAGGACTATATCGGCGACCGCCGCGAGTATATCCGCTACGTGGACCACAGTATGATCCCGAGCGTACGCGAAATCCCGGCAAACCAATACTTCCCCATCGCGGAGATCTGCAAGTTCATCACTTCCGACAACAAGCTCCCGATCGAAGAAGAGCCCGTAAACTACCTGCCGACCCGGAATGTGCTCATCCCGACGCCGGAAAAATCCGCTCTGGGCAGCCTCGCCGCCGGCTTCACCGATACCGCCGCCATCAACACGGACATGCGGATCCACTTCAGCGACGGCAAGAACGTCTACACCAAGAGCGATCTGGCCCAGCTGAACATCATCGCCGCCGTAGCCGCCTCCGGCTGGCAGCGCCCGCTCTACTTCTCCAACCTGCAGGAAACCGACGGATTCGGCAACCTGAACGACTTCATGAAGCTCGAAGGCACCGTTTACCGCCTGATGCCCTTCAGCGTCAAGCGCCAGGAGATGCCGGTACCGGGCGGCGACCAGGGCTTTGTCGATCTCGAAAAGAGCCTGCGCCTGTTCCGCGACGTGTATATCTGGGGCGGCGCGGAGCGCAAGGATGTGTACTTCGACGAAAAGAACCGTCAGAACTTCATCCCCTACCGCCTGAACGTATCCCGCGTTGCCGAAGAACTTGCATCCGTAGGCCGCAAGGCGGATGCGAAGATCATCCTCGATCGCGTGAACAAGGGCATTACGGAAGCATCCTACTCCTATGACTTCACGGCGCTGTACATGGCCCAGGCGTATTACGCTTCCGGCAGCCAGCAGGAAGCCTCCGTCATGGCGCGGAAGGTCGCCGACAATGCCCGTGACGATATCCGGTACTACGAGACGCTCAGCGACGTGGGCCGCGAGCAGATGGGCAACGAAGCCCAGCGGGATGTGCAGATCATGGCGCAGATGGCCATGTCCGCGATCCGCGCAGGCGACAATGCGACCGTGGACTATATCATCCACGGCATGCAGCCCATCATGAACACCCAGGTACTGCCCCCGGGCACCATCAGCCAGCTGAGCCAGGAGCTGCAGCGCATGCGCACCGCGCAACCGCAACTGCAGATGCAGCCTCAGCAATAAGCGATCTTCCCATAACTTCAAAACATCCTCACCGCGCGTACTTTGCAGTGGGGATGTTTGCTTTTCCCCCCAATTGAATGACACGTATATTCCTGATAGCCGGCCTGCTTTTCTTCTTCATGATGCCGGACACCTATGCGCAAATGTTTCCGCAGCGGGCCCGCAAGGGCACTCCCCGCCCGAAGGCATTGGTCGTTACCCTGCTCACCCGCGGCTCGCAGCGCGAGCACCTGCAGAGAATGTTCCCTGCCCTCCTTCCGGAGTTCGAAAAGGATACGAGGGAGGTAAACAAGCGGATCGTCAAGGACTTCAGCCGCAACTTCCGCTTCTGCCCCGTTTATTTCATCGTCGACACGAACCTGAACAAATTCGCCGCAGGCGACTGGCAAAACATCCTGTTCGACTCGAGCTGGCAGCCGATAACCAAGGCCGTGATCCATCCCGGCGACAAGGACTTTTTCATCGCTCACTACGGCGGTCCTACGCCGCAGCCGGACAGCGTGCGGTCCCGGAGCATGGGCGATCTGGGCAGCCAGTCTGAAGTGTACGGGGATGATCCTACCGGTCTGTTCCGCGAAAAGCTCATCGTAGCCGATGCGGATTTCCGGGTCCTGACCAGCGAAAAAGGTCCTAAAACGACCTATGCCCGGGCATTGCGCCCCACCTGGATGAGCGGCGACGAGTATATCAGGTACCGCAGGGAGATGACCTACAACGCCCGGCGCTGGTTTATCGATTATATCCCCAGCGCCTATCCCTATGACGCGACGCTGCGCAGATTCTTCCGGGAAAATAAAAACCGGCGCCGATAGCGCCGGTTCTCTGAGGTCACAAGCGGATTCGAACCGCTGTAGCAGCTTTTGCAGAGCTGTGCCTAACCACTCGGCCATGTGACCCTGAAAGCGGAGCAAATGTAGGGGAATGTTCCGAAACGAGAAAGCTTTTTCGAGCTCAGCATCCAGATACTTGCAGCCCTAATACGAACCCCTGTTTTTCAGATCCCGGCAATGAATCCAATCCCCGCATCCGAGCTCATCCTGAGCGATGACGGCGCCATCTACCACCTCGGCCTGCGGCCGGACCAACTGGCTCCCCTGGTCTTTACGGTCGGAGACCCGGGCCGCGTGGCGGAAGTAAGCAAGTATTTCGACAGCATCGAGCATCGCGTGAGCCATCGCGAGTTCGTGACCCATACCGGCTACCTGGGCCGGCAGCGCATCAGCGTCGTCAGCAGCGGCATCGGTCCGGACAATATGGACATCGTGATGAACGAGCTCGACGCCCTGGTCAATATCGACTTCGGCAGCCGCCAGGTCCGCGAGCAGAAGCAGACGCTCCAGATCATACGCCTCGGCACTACGGGCAGCCTGCAGGGCGATATCCCCGTGGATGCCCCGGTCGCCTCAGACTTCGGCCTCGGGCTGGACAACGTGATGCATTTCTACGCGGCTCAGCCTTCGGCGACGGAGCACTTCCTGCTGCAGGCCTTCGAGCAACACACGGGCCTGGGCGCGACGGCGATCCGCCCCTATATTGCAGAGGGCTCGATCCGGCTGCGCGCAGCCGTGGCGGGGAAAATCGCACATGGCATCACGCTGACCTGCCCGGGCTTCTTCGGGCCGCAAGGGCGGATGCTGCGGGCTCCCCTGGCCATGCCCGGCCTCAACGAGCGCTTCAGCTCGTTCCAGGGCGGCGATATGCGGATCACGAATTACGAGATGGAGACGTCCGTCCTGTATGCCCTCGGGCGCCTGCTGGGACACCAATGCCTGAGCATCTGCACCGTGGTTGCAAACCGGGTCACCCAGACATTCAGCCGCGATCCGCAGCGCGCGGTGGATGCGACGATCCGGACGGCCCTGGAACTGCTCGCAGGCTAAAGAAGGGACGATCGCGGCTAAATAATATCCCCCGGCTCTCGCAAACCGTCCTCCAGAGCCTACATTTGCCGCGCTTTATGTTTCCTGACTTCCGGTATCTCGTCTATGCCCTCACCGGCTCCTTCCCGCCCGCCTGGGTAGGTCTGTTCAAGACTTTCGGCGCCATGGTGGCTATCGCCTTCCTGGCCGCGACCTGGGTCATGATCCGCGAGCTGAAGCGCAAGGAAGGACTGGGCTTCATTCAACCGGTTACGGACCAGAAAACAGGCCGCAAGGTGTGGCCTCACCAGAAGATATCGGAGATCGTCATGATCGCCGCGCTGGGCGGGCTCGTCGGCGCAAAGATCTTCAACGCGTTTGAGACCTGGGACGACTTCCTGCGCGACCCCGTCGGCTCGCTGTTCAGCCGCAGCGGCCTGACCTTTTACGGTGGCCTGATCGTCGCGACCGGGGTCTTCTACTATTACGCCAGGAAGAACAAGATCCGCTTTGCACATCTCGCAGACGCGGCGGCGCCGGCCATCATGCTGGCTTACGGCATCGGCCGCCTCGGCTGCCAGTTCGCCGGCGACGGCGACTGGGGAATTTACAATTCGGCCTACGTTACAATGGCCGACGGCAGCCTGCAGCAGGTGAGCCGGGAAGAAGGAGCTGCCGTCCTCCGGAGATATGCCGCAGGCTTCGGAAGCAATGCGTACAGGATCGATACCATGAGCAGCTATGCGCCGGCTCCCGCTCCGGCCCTGCGCTGGCTTTGGGCGCAGAACTATCCGATGAATGTGGCCAACGACGGGCAACCGCTCCAGGACTGCCCCAGCCCGGATTACTGCCGCGTACTTCCGCTGGCCGTTTTCCCGACGCCGGTTTACGAAAGCATCGCAGGTATCGCTCTGTTCTTTTTTCTCTGGGGCATCCGCCACCGGCTGCGCAGGCCCTGGCAGATGTTCGGTCTCTACCTCATACTCACGGGAGCGGAGCGCTTCCTGGTGGAGCTGATCCGGGTCAATTACAAGTATGACTGGGGCTTTATCCAGCCGACGCAGGCCGAGATCATCTCGGTGGCCCTGATGCTTTCGGGAGCATTGCTTTTACTTTTCCCGGCACGAAAGCCGGCAGCGCTCCCGGAAAATTCGAACCCGGACGGGGTAGCCTGATCGGGTTGTCTCGCGCGCCCTGCCGGCCGAAAAAGCCCGGCCGGGGTGCAGCACGCCCTTCCGCGGCACGCTTCCTGGAACCAGCCCCTTCAGTCTGGCTGACCAACGCGACAATCGAGGTGTGACCACCAATTGAGGTGACCCCACGATTGTCGCAGCCAGGACGTATCCTCATAAGAAATGACCGCCTTCCGGCGGTCCTTTCTTATGTCAAACATATCGGCGCTCAGGAAACGGCAGGCTCCGGAGCCTGCAGGTGGCCGGTATTGAGCTCGGGGTTGGCGCGCTCGGCCACCTCGATGGGGCCGAAATCGGACAGGGCTTCGCCTCCGTTCTTACGCACCACGGTCGTATGCTCGTAGTGGCAGGATGGCTTGCCGTCTGCCGTCACTACGGTCCAGCCATCGTCCAGGGTATACACGTCGCGGGTGCCGAGGTTGATCATCGGCTCGATGGCGATCACGCAGCGCTCGCGGAGCTTCTTGCC
>JASLDA010000167.1 GCA_030151745.1 Chitinophagaceae bacterium
ATTTTTTTTAGCGCTGAAGAGGCAAAGTGCATCTCGGGCTTGTGCCGTTTATCGCGCCGAAATGATAGATTTGGTGGAAAATGATCCTATGGCCAGAATCCGTTTTTCCCGTGCCGAGGACTATGTCCGGGGAGATCTGATCGTACAGATCTATGTGGACGGGGAAAAGGCGCTCAGCCTGGTCGGCCCCGCGTGTCAGGATCTCGAGCTTGCTGCCGGGACGCATATGGTGCAAGCCCGGATGTTTGGACGGAAGGGCCCGGTGATCGCGCTCGATGTGCAGGACCGGGATTTGAATGTAGCAGTTAGCGGGACAAGGCAGGGCATGAAGAACTACTGGATCATGACGGTGTGCCTGAGCTGCTGCTATACCCTCCGCGGCAAGCTGGGGTGGCTGTTTTGGGGGCTGACGGCGCTCGTATTTGCCTTCGGTGTGTACCGGTATCGCAAGCTTAGTCCGCAGATGTTGCGCCTGAGCGTTTCCGGAGATATTATTTCAGGAACCCCCGCATTTTCCAAACCCCTTTCATCGCCTCGTTGACGATGCCCTTGCTCATCTTGGAGGCGCCGGCCACGCGGTCGGTAAAGCGGATGGGTACTTCTTTCAGCCTGAAGCCCATTCGCCAGGCCCGGTATTTCATTTCGATCTGGAAGGCATAGCCCACGAAGCGTACATCGTCCAGGGGCAGGGCTTCCAGTACCCGGCGGCGGTAGCAGATGAAGCCCGCCGTAGGGTCCGATACCGGCATCCAGGTGATCAGGCGGGTGTACAGGGCGCCGCCTTTGGAGATGAAGATCCGGTCCCAGGGCCAGTTGACGACCTTGCCGCCGCGCACGTAGCGGGAGCCGATGGCCACGTCGGCCCCTTTCTCGCAAGCCTCGGCCAGGCGGATCAGGTCCTCCGGATCGTGGCTGAAGTCGGCATCCATCTCGAAGATGTACTCGTAGCCGCGCTCCAGGGCCCATTTGAAGCCGAAGATATATGCGGTGCCGAGCCCCAGCTTGCCGCTGCGCTGCACGAGATGCAGGGATTCGGGATATTGCCGCTGCAGCTCTTTTACGATGCCGGCCGTATCGTCCGGGGAGCCGTCGTCGACTATGAGCAAATGAAAGGCGCCCGGAAGCCCGAGGACCTTATGTACCATGGCCGCTATGTTTTCCTTCTCGTTATATGTGGGAATGATTACAAGCTTATCCAAAGCAGCCGGGGCGGTGTAGGTGAAAGGATGGAAGGCATTGCGTAAACGCGATTGCGAATGTGCGAAATTATTCGTTGCCGGAATGTTGTTATTCCGCCATAATCCTAAAGACGTAATTAAAAAGCATTTCGTCAGGTTCCGCCCGGGAAAATTACCGGCTGCCCGCCCGGGATCAGTTCCCTTTCAGCTTCGCCAGCTTCATATGGTTCAGGATCTCGGAGATCTTCTGCTTGGTGTGCAGGCTGAAGTCGGCCTTCATCATCCAGTCGTAATAGCCGGGTTCTTTGCGGAATACATCTTCCACCGCCTGGCCTTTATACTTCCCGATGTTGAAGACGATCTTGCCGTTCTTGCGGATCATGGCGCGTGCATAGTCCACCAGCTCCTCTTCGTCCGCCAGGAACCCCGAAAGTCCCGGGACGTCGCGTTTCAGCTCTTCGTAGTGATCGAGCTGGGCTTCCAGGATCTCGATCGTCGCGTTCGTATCGGCTTCGGCGCTGTGTGCGTTTTCCAGGGGTTTCCCGCAATAGAATTTGTAGGCGGCGCTGAGCGTCCGCTGCTCCATGCGGAAGAAGATCTTCTGGACGTCGATCAGCTTTGCGCCGCTGAAATCCACCTGTACGCCGGCCCGGAGCAGCTCTTCCACCAGCACAGGCAGGTCGAAGCGCACGACGTTGTACCCGCCGAAATCGCAGCCCTTGACCCAATTGTAGACATCTTTGGCGATGTGCTTGAACTCGGGGGCATCCTTTACGTCCTCGTCGGTGATGCCGTGGATGGCCGTCGTCTCGGCGGGAATCGGGCGGCCCGGGTTGACGCGGCGCAGGAAGGATTCCCGTTTTCCGCCAGGCAGCAGCTTCACCAGCGCTATTTCCACGATACGGTCCGAAGCAGGGTTCAGTCCCGTAGTCTCGAGGTCAAAGAATACAATCGGCCGGTTCAGGTCAAGCGTCGCCATACAATGCTAAAAAGCAGCGAAGGTACGGTGGGAGGAGTTAGTCGTCAGTCATAGACCATAGTTGGGAGTTTATGGCTCCGGGGGTGGCAAGCGGAGCTGCGGGCGTTTCGGCCGGTAGCCTGTAATGCGAACCCCGCAGCGCTGAAAGTGCGTCCATATTATATTACAGCCGGGAGCGCGGCTCCCGGCGATTTCCAGGCCCGGGCCGCAGGCCCTTATTCTCCGGTTACGCTCCTGGCCTCTTCGGCCACGGCCTGTTGCCAGTCCACGTCTTCGAAAGTGCCGGAGCTCATGAGCAGGAGGCAGATCGGATTCCCGGATTGCCTCGTCAGCCTGCGGACTTCGCCGATCAGGACTTCGCGATCGTCGATGACCAGGAGCTGGTCCCGTCCGAATTGACGGCGTATGTCCTCCGCCTTCAGGGCGGGCAGGCCTTTCAGCTTCAGGGCGTGCTGGCTGAAGAAGATGATGCCCTCGTCTGCCGCGTCCATCGCGCCGCTGTACTGCTGCAGGAATTCCTCTTTCAGCGATGAGAAGGTATGCAGCTCGAAAACGGCCACGACCCGGTGATTCGGCAGCGCGTCCTTTACGGCGCCGAGCGTCGCGCGGAGCTTGGAGGGCGCATGCGCGAAATCGCGGAAGGCGATGAGCCCCGGCTTCTCGAATATCCGCTCCAGGCGCCGCGCCGCGCCGTTGAAGGACGGGATATGGCGGTAGAATTCCTCGTCGCTTATGCCGAGCTGGTTGCAGACATTGCGCGCGGCTTCCAGGTTCAGCAGGTTGTGCCAGCCGAAAACCGCCACCCGCACGGGGCCCAGCGGGGTATCGAGCACGGCTTCCTGGTCTTCGTGGTGATAGTCCGGGGTGCAGTATTCCGTCGCGTCCAGGCGCCCGCCATGTTGCTCGACGACCATCTTCACCTCGCTGTCCTCGCCATTGTAGATCAGCTTCGAGCCCGGTTCCATAAGGTCGAGATACTGCGCAAACTGGCTGACGTAGTTCTCGAATGTCGGGAATACGTTCACATGGTCCCAGGCGATGCCGCTGAGCACGGAGATATGGGGGTGGTAAAAGAAGATCTTCGGCTTGCGCTCGATGGCCGATGCGGGATACTCGTCTCCCTCCAGTACGATGAGCGGCGCGTCTGAAAGACGCACGGAGCCGTCGAAGCCGGCCACTTTCGCACCTACGAGATAGTCGAAATCCCTGCCGGCCGCGTTCAGCACGTGCATGATCATGCTGGTGATCGTCGTCTTGCCGTGCGAGCCGGCCACGACCACCCGCTGCTTGTCGCGGCTCAGCTCGTAGACGTACTGGGGAAAGGAATATACGGGGATGCCCAGCTCCTGCGCGCGCTTCAGCTCGGGGTTGTCTTCCCGGGCGTGCATGCCCAGCACGATAGCCTGGATGTCCGGCGTTATGCGCTCCGGGAACCAGCCCTCGGCTTCGGGCAGTAACCCGGAGGCATTGAGGTTGGTACGCGCCGGATCGGCGATGGCGTCGTCGGAGCCGCTGACCTGCGCGCCCTTATGGTGCAGTGCTATCGCCAATTGGTGCATGACGGCGCCGCCTATGGCAATGAAATGGATACGTTGCATGACTGGATTTCCTATCTTCGTACAAATCTATACCATAGCTTTTCAACAGCCTGCCAGTTATGAACCGAGTTAACCGCCTGCTGCCGCTTGTTCTTGCGCTGATTCTCACATTGGTGGCTGCTTCCTGCCTGCCGCAGAAGCAATACGGCTGTCCCAATCACCTCAGCAGCGGGGCCGTGGCCGAATAAAGCGATCTTCACGTACCATTGCCGGCAGCTCCCCTGCCGGCTTTTTTATGTCCTCTTTTTAACGCTTCGATCCGGGGCGCCAATCGTGCTGGAATGTTGGACAAAGCGGTTTGGGAAACAAGCCGCGGGCCGATGATCCCCTCCTGATGAACATTATCCAACTTCATCAAACACCATCCAACATTATCCAACGATCAGCATTCCGACTATTCCTCCAACATCGCTCAAAAGCGATAGCCCAGGTGGATCTGCACGTCGCGCATTTTCCACTTCTCGCTGATATCGCTTACGTCGCTCATATTGCTGAATCCCTGTACATAGCGTGCGCCCAGGTTCAGGTGGCGCGTCATGTCGATCCAGAGGCCTGCAACGCCGCTTACGCTTCCCTTGGAGAACAGCGCGCTTGCGTCCCTGACAAATTCGTCTTTGTCCTTGATCGATACCACGCCGCTGTATTGCGGTCCGAGCTGCAGCCAGACGCGGTTCAGGATACGGACCTGGACCAGCAGCGGGATATTGAAATAATTCACCCGGAAGGAGCCTCCTTTCAGCGAGTCTTTACCCGCCTGGATATACTGCTTGTAAATAGAGTTGAAATCCTGCCCCGTCACATAGGTGGTTTGCGAGAACAGGCCCTCGATCTGTATGCCGAAGCGGCTTCCGAGCAGACCGAGCCAGGCGCCGCCCAGCAGGTTGGTCTTATATCCGCCGTCCCAGCTCTCGCCGTCGAGCTTGCTCAGGTTGACGCCGATCTTCGGGCCGAAGGTAAGGCTGACGCGGGGCGGGCGTTCATCGTCCTGCGCAATGGCGCGGGTGCCGGCGAGCAGAAGCAGTCCCATGAGCAGGGCCTGGAGAGAAAAGATCCGTTTCATACAGTTCAATGGTATATGCGGTTCAAAATTACCGGACCGGGACCTTGCTGCGTGACAGGCATCTGTTAATTGCGCAGCAGTTCCTGCAGCTCGTCCAGCAGGGGGAGCTGCGCGGGGATGATCTTTTCGCTTGCCGCAGTAAAACCGAACCAGGCGGCGCGGTCGATCTCGGGGTATTCCACCCACTTGCCGCTTTTATAGGGATATTCCATCCGGAAGGTATTGCTGCGTATGCCCCCTGCATCCAGGTCGCCGGGGGCCGCCCAGGCATATATGGTTTTGCCGCCCTTCATGCGCACCGGCCGGAGCTGCCGGTAACCCTCCGCCGGCGGGCGGAAGCCCGTTTCCTCGAAAAATTCCCGCTTTGCTGCCGCCAGGGTATCTTCGGGGTGATCAAAGAGCCCCTTGGGGATCGTCCAGACACCGGTATCCCGCTTTGCCCAGTACGGGCCGCCGGGGTGTGCGAGCAGAACCTCGGCGCCGGAGGGCGGCTGGCGGTAGAGTAGAAGGCCGGCTGACTGGACTGGCATATGGCAATTGCTTACGGTTTGCTGATATACAAAACCCCGCCAGGCTATGAATCCAGCGGAAAATACTGTAGATTAGCGGCTGTTCTAAAAACTACGCGACGCCGAATGAACCGTTACCTGCTCGTCCTGAGCGCCTTGATGCTGCTGATCCTGGGCTCCTGCTCCAAGCCGGACGATACTCCGACTGCCGAGGAAGACCTGCGAACCGGGGTCTGGGGACGTCCTGTTTCGGGGAATACGATAACCCCAGGCAAGGTGACCTATAAGGATCCGGTCACGAACGGGGACAGCACCCGGGACTATCTGCCCGGGAACCTGTCCTGCCATCTCGACAATACCCTGCAGTTCAAGACAAATAATGTAGGTATCCTCGGTTACGGGGTGGAAAAGTGCTCCGGTTCCGAGGCCGAGACCAAGACCTTCACCTGGCAGATGAGCCAGGACGGCCAGCACCTGAGCATGTACGGAGTCGGCGATTTCTTCGGGATGGACAATGTCGAAGCGACCGTGCTGACGCGCAGCATGGGCTATCTCAGCATTACGTATCGCCAGATCGTCGTCGACCCGCGTTTCCAGACGGCGGATACGCTGATCTACACCGACGTCATCCGCAGGCAATAACCGGAATTTTCAGCCATGCAGAAAAGGCCGCCGGTGCGCAAACGGGCGGCCTTTTTTCATACGTACTTTTGCGCCGTTTTCATACGCAGCCTCCCCCCAGAATCTTCAATCTAAAATCTACAATCTTAAATATGATAAAGATCACCCTGCCCGACGGATCGGTCCGGGAATATGCCCCGGGCAGCACCGCGCTCGATGTTGCCAAATCCATCTCTGAAGGCCTGGCCCGCAAAGTGCTGGCCGCGGAGGTGAACGGAGAGGTCTGGGACGCCACGCGCCCGATCGGCCACGACGCCACTCTGAAGCTGCTGACCTGGGACGACAGGAACGGCAAGAGCACCTTCTGGCACAGCTCCGCCCACCTGATGGCCGAAGCCCTGCAGCAGCTCTACCCCGATACCAAGTTCGCCATCGGCCCGCCGATCGAGAACGGTTTCTATTATGATATCGACCTGGGCGACAAGAAGCTGGCCGAGGACGATATCGAGAAGATCGAGAAGCTGATGAAGGAGCTGGCCAAGGGCAGCAATGCCTATGTGCGCAAGGAGGTTCCGAAGGAGGAGGCCATCGGCTATTTCCGCGCGAAGGAAGATCCTTACAAGCTGGAGCTGCTCGAAGGGCTCGAGGACGGCAATATCACATTCTATACGCAGGGCGGGTTCACCGACCTCTGCCGCGGCCCGCATATCCCCAACACGGGCTTCATCAAGGCCGTGAAGCTGACCAACGTGGCCGGGGCCTACTGGCGCGGGGACGAGAAGAACAAGATGCTGACCCGCATCTATGGCATTACCTTCCCCAAGCAGGCCGAGCTGGAAGAGTACCTGACTTTACTGGAAGAGGCGAAGAAGCGCGACCACCGCAAGCTGGGCCGGGAGCTTGAGCTGTTCACCTTCTCTGAAAAGGTGGGCTCGGGCCTGCCGATGTGGCTGCCCAAGGGCGCCCTGCTGCGGGAGCGCCTGCAGCGCTTCCTCCAGCAAAAACAGATGGAGATCGGCTATGTGCCGGTCGTAACGCCGCATATCGGCTCCAAGCAGCTCTACGTCACCAGCGGGCACTGGGAGAAATACGGCAAGGATTCCTTCCGGCCGATCACCACGCCGCAGGAAGGCGAGGAGTTCATGCTCAAGCCGATGAACTGCCCGCATCACTGCGAGATCTACAAGTCGGCGCCCCGCTCCTACCGCGACCTGCCGCTGCGCCTCGCCGAGTTCGGTACCGTTTACCGCTACGAGCAGAGCGGGGAGCTGCACGGCCTTACCCGCGTGCGGGGCTTCACCCAGGACGACGCGCACCTGTTCTGCCGGCCGGAGCAGGTGAAGGACGAGTTCAAGAAGGTGATCGACCTCGTGATCTTCGTGCTCGACAGCCTGGACTTCGGCGAGTTTACGGCGCAGATCTCCCTGCGCGACCAGGAAGACCGCAGCAAGTATATCGGCTCGGAGGAAAACTGGGAGATCGCGGAACAGGCCATCATCGAGGCCGCGGCCGAAAAGGGACTCAAGACCGTTACGGAGTACGGGGAAGCGGCCTTCTACGGTCCGAAGCTGGACTTCATGGTGCGCGATGCGCTCGGCCGCAGCTGGCAGCTGGGCACCATACAGGTGGATTACAACCTGCCCGAGCGCTTCGAGCTGGAATACGTGGACGCAGACAACAGCCGCAAGCGCCCGGTAATGATCCACCGCGCGCCGTTCGGCAGCCTGGAGCGCTTCATCGCGGTATTGCTGGAGCACTGCGGCGGCGACCTGCCCCTGTGGCTGACCCCCGTACAGGTGAAGGTGCTCCCCATCTCCGACAAGTACAGCGACTGGGCGCATGAGGTGACGAACCGCCTGAAGGCGGCCGATGTGCGGGCCGAGATCGACGAGCGCGCGGAAAAGATCGGCCGCAAGATCCGCGATACGGAGCTGGCGAAGATCCCCTATATGCTGATCGTGGGCGAGAAGGAAGCCGCTGAAGGCACCGTCTCCGTGCGCCGGCGCGGCGAAGGCGATACCGGCGCCGTAAAGCTGGAAGAATTCGCCGCCGGGGTGAACAAGATCGTGGCGGACCAGATGCAGGGGCGGACCAAGGAAAGCAATTGACCATTGCCCGCGCTGCGCGGCGATCACCAGGGAGGTGACGCAGGAGCTTGCGTCGCCTCCCCCATGCCATCCTGAGCGCAGTCGAATGGCATGGGGAAGGCGACGGCATGTCCCGGAGCGCCCGCTTCGGGCGTAGCAGATCCGCCGCAGGCCCGGCGCCGCTGTCTTCGATGGAACCCTGACGTCCTCGCAATGCGCGTGACGGAATGCGCGCATTGAGGCTGCCGTGAATAGGACCGGAGATCCCATGAATCATTACGGAACGGCGATCCCCGAAGCAAGGGATGCCGGGTAACTCTACTGGCCCCACCTGCGGCGATCTGTATTTATAATGCCTGCCATTGCCCGGACGTAACGTAAAATTCTTCCGGCACGAAAGTTTTCTGCCAAAGGACAGCCGAGTAATTATCGATAATTCCGCTATTTTTGCGCGGAAATCTATTCATTCAACAGCCCTTAATGCAGAGAAGACCGAAAGGCAGACAGCCCTTCAGACCAAGACAAAAAGAACGGGAACACCGTATCAACGAGGAAATCGCTGGTCCGGAAGTACGCGTCGTCGGCGAGGATATCGAGCCGGGCGTGTATCCGGTGTCCGTAGCCCTCAAAATGGCGCAGGCCAAGGAAATGGACCTCGTGGAAATTTCCCCGCAGGCCACTCCTCCGGTGGTGCGCATCATCGACTACAACAAGTTTCTTTACGAGAAGAAGAAAAAGGATAAGGAACAAAAGGCGAAGAGCAAGCAGAGCGAAGTGAAGGAAATCCGTTTCACCCCGAACACGGACGACCATGACTTCGACTTCAAGAGCAAGCACGCCGCCAAGTTCCTCGAGGAAGGCGACAAGGTGAAATGCTATGTGCAGTTCCGCGGCCGCGCCATCATGTTCCAGGAGCGTGGTGAGCTGATGCTGCTGAAGTTCGCCGAGCGCCTCGCCGAATTCGGATCGCTGGAAAGCATGCCGAAAATGGAAGGCCGCCGGATGATCGCCATCTTCACGCCGAAGAAAAAGAAGTAAGAGCCTTCGTACTCTCGCAGGAGACGGCCGGCTCGTGAGCTTTCCCCGGAAAGCAAGATCACGAGCCTGTTCCCTCGCGGAGTATAACCACGGATCAGCGCCCCGGAAACCCCGGGGCGCATTTTTTGTTGAAGCTAAGCCATAGGACAAGCCTTTAAAATTCAACCTAAAATAATTTCCATGGCACTTCAGAAGCGTGAGGTTAGCAAGATCAAGCTGCTTTTCGACAGATTCTCCACCAGTGTCACCCGTGTCACCGGCCGGCCCATCGCCTTCATCTCTGCAGTGACCCTGGTGCTGCTGTGGGCCTGTTCCCGGCCGCTGTTCCCCAGGGGCGCCGCGGGTGAGAGCGCCTGGGAGCTGATCATCAATACCGGGACGACGATCATTACCTTCCTGATGGTATTCGTCATCCAGCAATCGCAGAACAAGGACACCGTAGCGCTGCACCTGAAGCTGAACGAGCTGATAGCGGCCAGCAAGGCGGCCAGCAACCGCCTGATCGATATCGAAGACCTGACGGAGGACGAGCTGGCGGCGCTCAAGACATTCTATGTAAAGCTCTCGGAAATGGCGGAGGAGGATGCAGAGCTCTTCACCACGCATTCCATCGACGAGGCGCGTGTCAACCATCAGGGCAAGCTGCGGGGCAAGCCGATGCTTACGGAAGCGCCCGGGCGCCTGCATGCCGAGTCGGGAAAGACGGAGCACTTCGACGAGCGCAACGATGAGTTGCCCGACTCCATTCATGGGTAATGGATTACCTTGGCTAGAGATACCTTCTCCGTCTAACTACAACAGACTATGCCCGAAGCAGAAGAAAGTAAAGAGCCGGAAAAAGGCCTGAGACGCTTTGCCCGGATGCTGGGCCCCGGCCTTGTCACGGGCTCCTCTGACGACGATCCTTCGGGCATCGCCACCTATTCCCAGGCGGGGGCGCAGTTCGGGCTGCAGACGCTCTGGACGGCGCTGCTCACCTTCCCGCTGATGGCAGCGGTGCAGGAAATGTGCGCACGTATCGGCCTGGTGACCACGCAGGGCCTCACCGGGACCCTGAAGCAGCACTATCCGCGCTGGCTGCTATGGATCATGATCCTCTCGTCGTTTCCCGCCGTCGTGCTCAATATCGGTGCCGATATCGCCGGCATGGGTGCGGTGGGGCACCTGATTTTCCCGGGCATACCGGCCTCGGTTTTCTGCGTGACCTTCACCGGCCTGATCATGCTCGGCATTATTTACTTCCCGTACCAGAAGTTCGCCGCCATACTCAAGTGGTTCTGCCTGGTGCTGCTGGTCTACCTGGTGGTGCCCTATTTCGTGAAGACGGACTGGAGCGCAGTGCTGAAGGCCACGTTCGTCCCGCATATCTCCTTCAACGGCGACTTCGTGGAGATGCTGGTCGCCATCCTGGGCACGACGATATCGCCGTACCTGTTTTTCTGGCAGGCTACCATGGAGGCCGAGGATATCAAGCAGCGCCGGGGCCGTATCGTCGTGGACCGGCGTATCCTTACCGACCTGCGCATCGACGTGAACGTGGGGATGTTCTTCTCCAACCTCGTGATGTTCTTCATCATTCTTACCTGCGGCACCGTGCTTTTTCCCCACGGCATCACGCATATCGATACGGTGGAGCAGGCCGCGGGAGCCCTGAGGCCGATCGCCGGGGACCTTGCCTACGGCCTCTTTGCGCTGGGCGTGGTGGGTACCGGGTTTCTTGCGATCCCCGTACTGAGCGGTTCCATATCGTATATGTTCGCGGAAACCTTCGGCTGGAAGGAAGGACTGGATAAGAAATTCTTCCAGGCCCGGCCCTTTTACGGCGTCATCATCGTATCGCTGCTGCTCGGGCTCGCCATCAACTACATCGGGATCTCGCCGATCCAGGGGCTCATCTATACCGCGATCCTGTACGGGCTGACTGCGCCTTTGATGATAGCGGTGATCCTGCATATCGCCAACAACCGCAAGATCATGGGCGATCGTGTAAACGGGCTGCGCTCCAATGTGCTGGGCACGTTCGCCCTGCTGCTCATGTCCGCCGCCGCCATTTTCCTCGTCTGCCAGTATATGCTCGGCAAGCAGTAGTCAGTCCGGTTGAGACCTGCCGCTCAACTCAGGTATTTTCCGACAATAGGCACCCGCCGCCCGGTGCCGAATGCTTTCGGAGACACCCGGATGATGGGGCAGAACTG
>JASLDA010000169.1 GCA_030151745.1 Chitinophagaceae bacterium
CGGCAGGATAAGCATATTGTTCAGCGCCGAACCGATACGGGGATGGCCAAGCACGGCGTTCAGCCCCGGGATCTGGCTGCGGATTTCTTTTTTATCCTTGCGCTTGCTCAGCATATCGAAAAGTTCGCGGTACAAGAAAAGGAGCCTGCTGCGGCGCTCCGCCTGCAGGAGCTCCGAGGCGGGCTTCAGCGCGCTGAGCGTCGCCAGCTCCTGCCGGAGCTCATTCAGCCGATCTTCGGCTCCAGCATGAAGCCGCTTACGGACCAGGGCTTCCGGGAAACCCTGCAGGGAAGCCCCCTGCTGCAGCATCCTCAGCCAGAGGCCGTATGCCTCCGCCTGTCGGACCTGCGCGGTCGCGGGGAAATTGCCCGCCGCCTCGATCACACCTCGCCGGCTCAGCACGGTCGAGATCCCGACCGGATTGGCCCGGATAAATTGGAGCAATCCGGCTTCGCCGTGATAGCGGAGCGGCTTTACCGTACCGGTGCCGCCGGGCGTATCCGTACCGCAGAATATCATATCGGCACCGCTTTCCCGCAGCTGGCCGAACTGCGTATCGAGCTTCTCAGGCTTCCATAGATCGCCGGCATCGAGGAAAGCGACATAAGGCCGCTGCAGCGGGAGCCGCTCCAGCGCCGCGTTGCGGGCTGCGCCGGGTCCGCCGTGCCCCTGCCGGATATATACGATCCGCGGATCGTTCGCCATATAGCCCCGGATCACCGTCTCCGTCTGATCCCCCGAGCCGTCGTCCACGATCATCAGCTCCCAGTCCTGGAACGTCTGATCCTGCACGCTTTCTATGCTTTGCCCGATAACGGCCTCGGCGTTGTAAGCCGGCATGATAATGGAAACCTCGGGCATGCTTTCGGGCGGCGGGAAACGTTTTAGGAGAAATACAAATAACTGCGGGTTCGCACGCTTTTGCCGGCGCAAAGGTAACTCCTGCCATCCGAATCCGGCCCCGAACGGCCCTTCCGGCGGACATCCGCCGTATTTCCCCGCCGCCCGCATCAATTCCCGGATTAATTTTACGCCCCACTGTACTTCCATGTCTTCATCTTCCTTCTATCAGCGCCTGCAGGGCGAGCTCGGCGAGATCCGCGACGCCGGTCTGTATAAAACCGAACGCATCATCGCCTCCGAGCAGGGACCGGAAATCACCGTGAACGGCAAAACCGTCCTGAATTTCTGCGCCAACAACTATCTCGGACTTTCCTCCCACCCCAAGGTGCTGGAAGCGGCAAAGAAAACGATAGACCACCGCGGCTACGGCATGAGCTCGGTGCGCTTCATATGCGGCACCCAGGATATCCACAAGGAGCTGGAAGAGAAGATCAGCCGCTTTGTGGGAATGGAGGACACGATCCTCTACGTGGCCTGCTTCGACGCCAATGGCGGAGTGTTCGAGCCGCTGCTGGGCGAGAACGACGTCATCATCTCAGACGAGCTGAACCATGCATCGATCATCGACGGGGTGCGCCTGACCAAGTGCGCCCGCGCCCGCTACAAGCATAACGACCTCGCCGATCTGGAAGCCCAGCTCCAGGCTCATGCCGACAAGCGCACGCGTTTCATCGTGACCGATTCCGTGTTCTCCATGGACGGCACCGTGGCCCAGCTGGACAAGATCTGCGACCTGGCCGACAAATACGACGCCATCGTAATGATCGACGAGAGCCATAGCTCGGGCTTCATGGGCGCCACCGGCCGCGGCGTGCACGAGCTCTGCGGCGTCATGGACCGGGTCGATATTATTACCGGCACGCTGGGCAAAGCCCTGGGCGGCGCTTCGGGGGGCTTTACTTCCGGCCGCAAGGAAGTGATCGAGATGCTCCGCCAGCGCAGCCGCCCCTACCTGTTCTCCAACACCGTTGCACCGAGCGTGGTAGGCGCGTCCATCGCAGTGCTGGATATGCTCAGCGAAACCACCGAGCTCCGCGACAAGCTCGAGGAAAACACGAAATACTTCCGCGAAAAGATGACCGCCGCGGGCTTCGACATCAAACCCGGCATTCACCCTATCACCCCGATCATGCTCTATGACGCCGTGCTGGCCCAGAAGCTGGCGTCCCGCATGCTGGACGAAGGCATCTATGTAATCGGCTTCTTCTTCCCGGTAGTCCCGAAAGGACAGGCCCGTATCCGGGTGCAGATCTCCGCAGCCCATGAGCGCCATCACCTGGACAAAGCCATCGAAGCATTTACGAAGGCAGGACACGAGTTGGGGATTTTGAAGAATTAGTCAATTAGCCCATTGGTCAATTCGTCAATGCACTAGCATCTGCGAATTTGCCTAAGGACAAGCCAATTGTTGTGGGTGCAGCTGCCAGTAACCGATCGTTGATCGGGTCCGGTCTTATCGTAATGACTTCTTTCCTGTCCCGGTGAGCGAAGGCTCCGGTGAACCGGGGTCGAACCACAACATGAAAAGCCTTGAGCACCGCCTTTTCTCATGCCTGCCTCTCCATGTCGCCCTTCGACAAGCTCAGGGCTGACAAGGAGGAGGCAGGCTCAAGTTCCTGCCGTCACCGCCGTAAGGTTCCAAAGGGAAATGCACCCGCCCGGCAGCTCCGAACCCGGCCCCGGCTCCCGTTCGTCATTCACCAATTCACAATCCCCGCCATTCCCGCCCCTGCTATATGCTAAGTACGTTTCCCAACCCAATTGACTAATTGACCAATTGACTAATCGCCCCATTCCGATGCAAAAGTCTTCTCTCTCCGAAATCGCCGCGGGTGCTGTGATCCTTGTGGATAAGCCTTACCGCTGGACCTCCTTCGATGTCATCGGCAAGCTGCGCAAGCCGCTGAATGCGAAGCTGGGGCATGCCGGCACGCTGGATCCCCTGGCGACCGGCCTACTGATCGTGTGCACCGGGAAGTTCACGAAGAAGATCGAGGAGTACCAGAAGCAACCGAAGGAATATACCGGCATCATTCATCTCGGCGCCACGACGCCGACCTACGACCTGGAAAGCGAGCCGGAGCACCAGCAGCCGATCTCCGGTATTACGGAGACGGACATCCGACTCGCAACGATGCCCTTCATCGGCGATATCATGCAGGTGCCGCCGATCCATTCGGCCATCAAGAAGGACGGGAAGCGCGCTTACGAGTATGCCCGAAGCGGCAAGGAGATCGAGCTGCAGCCCCGTCCCATTTCCATCACGGCATTTGACATCACGGCGGTGAACGGCCCGGAGGTGCATTTCCGCGTAGCCTGCAGCACCGGCACTTATATCCGCTCCCTGGCCCACGACTTCGGGCGTGCGCTCGGCTGCGGCGGCTACCTGCAGGCCCTGCGCCGCACCAGGATCGGGGCCTTCGATGTGAAAGACGCACCCGGGGTAGACGAATGGCTGGAATACGTCAAACTCGAGCGCGCCCGCGGCGAGGCCTGGAAGCCGGCGGATACGGATCAGTAATTGGCTGCAGGCGCGGTCACAAATAAGCTCCCAGCACAGGCTCGGGCAATGGATGCGGGAAGCTCACTTAGTATTGGGGGGAAATAGCTTCTCGCAGATCTGCAGAGATACATGTTGGGAAACAATTCTCGCAGAGGCGCAGAGCCCCATGCTGGGAAACGGGGCCGGTGTTGGAAATAAGGGGTAGACGGAAGGATGCGGCATGCCGGTATCGCGGAGCAGCCTATTTAGCCAGTCTGCCATTCAACTGTATGGGCTAAGTGCCCGCCGACCTTTTGAATTTTGCATTTTACATTTTGAATTAAAAAACCCCGCAGCGAGCTGCGGGGTTTTTCTCAGTATTCATCTTCGTTGAAGAAGAAGTCTTCCTGCGTTGGATAGTCCGGCCAGATGTCTTCGATGCCTTCATAGATCTCGCCCTCGTCGTCCAGTTCCTGCAGGTTTTCGACAACCTCCAGAGGCGCCCCCGAACGGATGGCGTAATCGATCAGCTCATCCTTCGTGGCTGGCCAGGGGGCTTCTTCCAGATGGGAAGCCAGTTCAAGCGTCCAAAACATATTTTGATATTAATTACTTTAATAAACGGAATGCGGCAAATGTAGGGGAAAACCCTGTTTAAAAAACCAACAAGAAAATCCCGTGCCGGAAAGTGTTGTGTAAAGCTTTTATTACGCTGACATGGATTACCGGGTTCCGGCCGGGAAATGCCTGCGGGGAAACAGACTGAAATTTGACGGCCGGCGTTGGATGAAGTTGCCGCTTCGTTGCCCAACGCCCGTGACCTGCGGATACGTACCTTGCAGGCAACAGGCTCCGGCGCCGCATCTTGCGGGCGCAGCGAGGCAAAACCAGCCAACCGAACATGCTACAGGCCCGCAATCTTGTCAAACGCTACGGTGATCTGCAGGTCCTGCGCGGCGTTTCCCTGGATGTGGCCCAGGGCGAGATGGTGGCTATTATCGGCCCCTCGGGCGCCGGCAAGAGCACGCTGCTGCACCTCCTCGGCGCCCTGGACAAACCCGACAGCGGCTCCGTTCATATCGCCGATACCGAAGTATTTAAGTTGTCGGCAGGCAGGCAGGCCAGATTCCGCAACGGCCGGCTGGGCTTCGTGTTCCAGTCCCATCACCTGCTGCCGGAATTCACGGCCGCCGAGAACGTCGCAATGCCGCTCTGGATAAAGGGAATGGGCAGGAAGGCTGCACTGGAGCAGGCCGGAGCTATGCTGCGGCGCGTCGGACTGGGGCAGCGCCTGGGCAATAAGCCGTCGCAGCTGTCGGGCGGCGAGGCGCAGCG
>JASLDA010000183.1 GCA_030151745.1 Chitinophagaceae bacterium
GAAAAATTCCTGAAGGACTTCGCAGCGCCCTGGAACAAGGTGATGAACCTGGACCGCTTCGAGCTGAAGAAGTAAGCCTCAGCAGACGACTGCAACTTTATCCGAATTGCGAAAGGCAGACAGGATCGCTCCTGTCTGCCTTTCGCTTTATCCGCCTTTAGCTCTTCCCTGGCCTTGTCCCCCTGTTCTCCGCGGTTATCAGCCCGATCGAATGGGCGTCAAACCCGACCTCCTCCAGGATAGCGGTGATGAATGCCGTTTTTCCTTCGATGTATGAATCGATATCCCCGGGATATTGCAGCGCCAGCTGCTTTTTCAACGCGCCGTACGCTGCGGCCCTATCCGGATTGCCCCGGAGAAAATCGCGCAGCGCCAGATGATTCCGGAGACTGATGCTGCCGGCCGGGCAGACGTAGAGATTATGCTTCGGCCAGGTGGCGCCGGCCCCATCGACCGGCACCATACCGGAGCTGCGCCTGAAGGCTTCACGGTCGCTGATGCCCAGGTTTCCCCTGTGCTCATAGCCGAGCGTCTCGAGCTTCCGGACGATCTCCGGCAATGGACGGCCGTCGCTTATTATTATATCGATGTCGATGATCGGCTTGGCGGCGAGGCCTGGAACGGAGGTGCTCCCGACGTGCTGGATATCGTCGAAGAGCCCCGCCAGGGATTTCCTGTAGACGGCCTCCAGCCGGCGGAAATCGGAAGCCCAGCCGGGCGAATAGGCTTCGATGGTAATTGTCTCCGTCACGATAAAACGGCGAATATCGGAAACGGGCGAGATGCTTCGCCCGGCAAAGACGATATGCCGCTGAGATACCTGTTTTGCAGAAATCAAACCCTGGAATAAAGCACTTGGATAGACATGACGCATCCGGGCCGCAAATCCCAGGCTTGCGGTACAATGGACGCCCTACATGGCGGGGCCGGGGCATTACCTCATGCCGCCGTTCACCTTAACGGCCGGCCGGCTTTGGGGCATCGTAGCGGAATTGTTGATCCGTACCCCGGGCTGCTTTACCCTGCCCGGGGTATTTCCGGGCGTTACGGACCTGGATTCCTTGCGGGCATCGGCCGTTCCGGTCTGAGGATTGTCCAGCTGCGCATCGGTCTGCGCTCCCCGCTGGGTTTCGGTCTGCAGGACATTCTGCATACCGGGCTTCATATCCATTTTAGTCTGGCCGTAGACGTTTTCGTCGGTCGGCGTAGTGTTATTGTTCACGGCCCCGGGAACCTCATTCTGCGCACTTGCGGAAACCGCGAAACAGAGCGCCGCCGCGAAGCTCAGGATTATCTTTTTCATGATGGCAGATATTATCGGTTAATGACTGCTTTACAAAGCACTTGCAGCTGCAGCGTGCAGCCTGCGTTGGCTTTCGTAGCTGGGGAGCGGAGCGCCCGGACTGCGTATGCCAGCCTCCTAACCTGATTAATTCCATGCCGCGGAGCGTTGCGGGAATGCAAAAGCCCGTGTATCCCATCCTTCAATACATACGGCTGCCGGGAAGAACCGGAGCGGACGGCCGTATCAGCACCACGTTTCCCGCCTCGTCGGCTACTCCCAGGGTCAGCACCTCGGAAATGAAAGGGCCGATCTGCTTGGCCGGGAAATTCACCACGGCCAGGACCAGGCTGCCCTGCAGCTCTTCTTTGGAATAGTTCTTTACAATCTGGGCTGAGGAGCGCTTTATCCCGATCTCCGGACCGAAGTCGATGCTCAGCTTATAAGCCGGCTTCCGGGCCTGCGGGAAATCACTCACATCTAGGATCCGGCCCACCCGTACGTCTACCTTTTCGAAATCTGCATAGTCGATCATGGCGCTAATGTAGCGCAGCTGCCCGGCTCAGCCGCGCACGGCCAGCCCGGGCACTTCCTGCCGCTTCCCATACAGGAATACGTCCCCCTGCAGCATAGCATAATTCTCCGGGCGGCCTTTCTCCGGGCGTGCGGCCACTATCTCCTCCACTGAGATAAGCTGCATGCAGGCGTTGTTTCCGCCGCGGGACGGCGCCAGCCATCGGCCTGTTTATCGTAGCTTTATTTTTCCATGGCAAGCTACCGGAACAAGCTGCAGCTGCATTTCCTGACCTTCGTTGCATTCATCGGTCTTACTGCGGCGATGCAAGCCTGTGCCACGACCCGCCCCCATCATGGCTGCGGCTGCGGCATGGAGGAACGTATGGGCCGGTAATACTTTTAAATATCCAGGGATCTCCGGCATTGGTGGGAAGCGCCGCCGCCCGGACAATTTGTAGGAAATGCGCATACTCCTGATCGAAGACGAACCCAAAATCGCCGCATTCATCCAGCAGGGGCTGACGGAGAACGGCATCAGCGTCGTGCAGGCGTACGATGGCCGGACCGGCCTCAGCATGGCCCTGCAGGAAGACTACTCGGCAATCATCCTGGATGTGATGCTCCCCCATCTCAACGGGCTCGAGGTGTGCGCATCCCTGCGCGCTGCGGGCATCGACACGCCGGTGCTGATGCTTACCGCGCTCGGCACCATCGACGACAAGGTGGAAGGTCTCGGCAAAGGAGCCGACGATTACCTGGTAAAGCCTTTTCACTTCAAGGAGCTGCTGGCCAGGATAGGCGCGCTGACACGGCGCAGCTACGCCGCTCCGGCAGAAAATCATCTTACGCTTGCGGACGTGGTGCTCGACAGGCAGAAGAAAACCGCGTCCCGCGCCGGACGGGAGATCACGCTTACCGCAAAGGAGTATAAGCTGCTCGAGCTCCTGCTGTCCAATAAAGGCCGGGTATTGTCGCGCGCGGTGATCGCGGAGCGCGTCTGGGACTACGACTTCGACCCGAATACGAATGTGATCGACGTCTATGTCAACTATCTCCGGAACAAGATCGACAAGGGATTCGACAAGAAGCTGATCCATACCATGGTGGGCATGGGCTATATCATGAAAGACTCCTGAGGCATGAATATCCGAGCCCGCCTTTCCATCTATTTCACGCTTGTAAGCTCCTGCCTGCTGCTGATCGTCCTAGTCTGCGTCTATTACCTGTTCAGCCAGACGAGCCGGGAAGATTTCTACCACCGCCTGCACGAGCGGATCGGCTTCGCCGCCGGCGTTTACCTGGAGGCGGATGAGATCTCGGAAACGACCCTGGAACGCCTCAAGACAAAGTTCATCATGACGCTGCCGGGAGAGGATATCCGCTTCTACGACAGCAACAACAAAAGCACCTTCAACCAGGGCAAGCTGGATTGGAGCTCCGCACTAATAGACCGGGTTCGCGCGCAAGGCTACCTGGAATACCGGCATGGACAGCGCCAGGCGGTCGGCGAGCTCTACCACGACAACCAGGGCGACTACGTGATCATCGCATCGGCGGTAGACGTGAACGGTAAAGCCCGGAAGCAGACCCTCATCAAGATCATGGCATCGCTGTTCGTGCTGCAACTGTTTATCCAGCTGCTCGCAGGCCGATGGTTCTCGGGGCGGATCCTGGGCCCGATAAAGCAGATCAACAGCCAGGTGCAGACCATTACGGCTACCGACCTGCACAAACGCCTGGACGAAGGCGGGGGCAAGGATGAGATCGGGCAGCTGGCGCAGAACTTCAACCAATTGCTCCAACGGATCGAAGGCGCATTCGATA
>JASLDA010000188.1 GCA_030151745.1 Chitinophagaceae bacterium
TCGGCGGAACCTCGCCGCTGACGGTGTTCTTTACCTCGCCGAACTGGCAGCGGGAGATGGCGGAGAACAATATCCATATCGCCTCCACCACGAACCACGACATCTTCTTCGACTCTGAATTCCTGCCGCTCCATCGCCGGGATCCATTATTCGTCGAGTTCATGTACCGGTTCTACCTGGCATACCGCAGCACCCTGCACGAGAGCTGCGAGGCCCTTGCCGACTATATCCGGCGGACCATAGAAATGCATCGCAAGGACCTTGCCCGGCGGGCCAACGCCGAGTGGAGCCCCTATATCAACAACCCCTCGTCGCTCGATCACGACTACCAGCGGGTCGAGGTGCACCCCGGCTCGTCCACGTTCCTGCAGATGGGGCTTACCTATGCATATACCGTCCGGCAGGAGGATATTCCCGCCAAGATCCAGAGCGATTCAGATTTTGTGATCGTTCCGACGGTCGAGCGTTACCGGCAGGAAACCGATCCTTCGGCCGGCACGTCGCTGGCATACCGCCCGCTGGTGCTTGCGCGGGGAATGAATATCGCGGGGACCTTCACGTGCGATAATACTCCCTGGAATGCAGCGACCGATATCCGCCGCTCGTCCATCATCAACACCCTGGGGGCGCCGGTCCCGCTGGCCCAGCGCTACCTGCCGGGAACGAGCATCCGCTATCCCTTTCTGACGACGGAGGATTTCTTGGAGGACACGCTCATCAGGATGCCGTACCGGCTGCACCGCGAGATGTTCTTCACCGGCTACGGCGGCGATTTCCAGTACCTGCTGCCGGTTAAGAAAGAATACTTCAACTTTTTCAGTGTCGAGGATCTGAAAAGCGCGCTGACAATACTTACCGGCGATACCCGGATCACGGTGCAGCTTCGCATCCCGGTCCGGAATACGAAGGGGAATGCGCATGTCACCTTTACCAAGGATTACGACTTCGATAAAGTCGACGTCGCGCAATGCGAGGCGGGGTTGGCGATTTTCCCGTTTTACCGGCTTACGGACAGCGATGAGCGCATACAGGCCCTGAACGAGTATTCCGTGTTGTTTGCAGACGGGAATAAGAAGATCGAGGTAGCGGACCTGTCGTTCTGGAATGTGCAGGATATCGTTCATCGCCGCCGACTGGATGTGCGCAAGCCCTTGCCGCGCTCCAATCAAACTGCCGAAGGCTCGTCGTACCATTACCAGGTCGGCGGCGCCTTCGACCTGATCGAGCTGAAGCTGAAAGACGAGCGCCAACGGATATTCACCGGCATGATCCTGCCGCAGTTCCGGGCCGTGAGCAACCAGCGGGCGGTGAAGCGCTACACGTTCGGAATCGACTTCGGCACCTCCAATTCCCATATTGCCTACCTGGAAGATTCCGCGGACCGCAAGCCCAAGACCTTCAGCATCGGAGAGGCCGATATGCAGACCGTCATGCTGAATGCCCCGGGAGAGGGACAAAATGCCGCCGAGAAATATTCCGCGGGTTTCGGACAGTTCATCGAGCTCCGGTCGTTTGTCAATCGCGAGGCGGTGCCGGCTATCATCGGCCGGGAGTTCGGCTCTTCGATCGCGTTCCCGATCCGGACCGCGACCGCCGAGAAGGCCACCTTTCAAAGCGAGGGCCCGGAGCTGTTTCAGAATATTTCCATCGGTTTTTTCATGGACTCCGATGAGACGAAAGGCGAGAACGCCGTTTATCGCACCAACCTGAAATGGCTGTTCGAGAATGCCCTGAACCCTTCCGATCCGGACCGGATCGAGGCATTCCTCAGAGAGCTCCTGCTGCTGATCCGGAACAAGGTGATCACTACGGGGGGAAGCCTGAAAGATACCCGTATCGTATGGTTGAAGCCACTGAGCATGAAGCAGGGATCCGTAGACAAGTTTACCGCGAAATGGAAGGCCGCCTTCAGGAAGGTATTCAAGGATTCCGGTGCAGTGCTGGAAGATCCGATCACCGAGTCCATCGCTCCCTACTTCTACCTGAAAAACAACCCGGATGCGAATGTGCGTGAGTTTGCCGACGCGCTGAATATCGATATCGGCGGCGGCACGACCGATGTCATGTTCTTCATGCGCCGTACGAATACCTACCTGAGCACCTCGTTCCGCTTTGCCGGCGGCGATATCTGGGGCGACGGCTATAACCGGAACGAGAAGAATAACGGGTTCATACAGAACTTTCTCCTGGCCCGGGCCGAGAGCAGGAAGGATCCTGCGGACGAGGACAGGATACTCGATAAGTTTCTCCAGGACCCGGTGCTTACCTCCGAGGACGTGACCTCCCTGCTGTTCCGGTATGACGGCCACTTCCGCTTTTCGGATACGATCAACCGGAACAAGCCCCAGCTGAAGCTGATCTTCTTCCTGCACTACAGCGCCATCGTATATCACCTGGTGCAGATCATCGAAGCAAAAGATCTCGCCGTTCCCCGGTACTTCACATTTACCGGAAAGGGAAGCCAGTACCTGAGCCTGATGTGCTCGGGCGAGGCGCTCACCCGCTTTACCCGGCTGCTGCTGCAGGCATATACGGCGCGCCCGTTGCTTTCCGACTTTAAAGTGGTCCTGATTGCGAATCCAAAGGAAGCAACCGCGAACGGCGCGACCCTGTTCATCAACAGCCCCGACCGGGACCGCATCGATATGAACGCGATCGAGGTCGTGACGCATTGGGGACAGGAGCCCGGTCAGGAAACCCCCTTCAAGCGCGTCGTCACACCGCTGCGCGATGTCGTCGCAGACCGTGCCTTCCTGGATTCCGTGCTGCGCAACCTGCAGCGCTTCGTGACACTGACACTGCGGAACGAAGCAATTGCAAGCTTCCTTGCCGGATACGATGTGAAAAACCTGGGCGACTATGCGCAATCGCTAACCGCCGGGGATGCGACCCGGAGCGGGGAACTCTACGACAGCTTCTATTCATTGCTTGAAGGCCTTCGCAGCGCAGAGGACGACGGAATCTCGGAGAGCTTTTTCTTCCTGGCGCTGAAGGACACGCTGTATGCGATTTCCAAAGAGATCATGGCATAAACCGCTTAAAAACCTTATTACAGTACAACTATGATGCGTCGAAATCCCGGGATCGTTGCAATCTGCTTTCTTTTCAGCTCCCTGCTGCACGCGCATGCGGATACGGCGGTATTGCACGGAAAAAAGATGGAGATGATCCGTGCCGCCGTTAATTTTTATTCCGAAGACACGACGCTGTCTAAGACGCCCGTCAATTGCGAGTCGACAGAGGTGCCAGGACTTAAGACCTGTGCGAAGCGGATGCTGAATGTCGATAAGATCGATAAATGGAACGGCGTCTCCGTTCACGACGAGGCTGCGCTTGGACGATTGGCAAACACTATCATGAGCGATGTCACAAAGGAGCGGATTTACCGTGAGAAGCTGAGCGCCTACGAGCCTTTTAAAGCCCAGATACAGGAGCTCAGCACGATCAAGGCGGAGATCGTCCCCGCCAAGCTCCAGGTACCCGGTGCGGATTCGACCGTTTCGGCAAGCCCCGTTTCCGCACCCGCTCCTGAAACGCCGCCTCAGCCCCTTCCTGCCCGGGGCGCCGGAGATGCTGCTAGGATAGTTCCGGCGGCTCCGATGCCGCCCGATGTACCTGTATGGCAAGACCCGCTGCTATGGAGCGGTGGTGCAATTCTGATTGCGATCCTTGCGCTGATCGTCGCGCTCATGGCGCGGAGCCGCAGCGCCCGCCGGCAGTCCGGCAAGAGCCGCAGAACGCCATTTGCTGCCGATGAGCGGGATGCACGTGCGACGCAATCGGGCGTCGCTGCGCTGGAGCGGAAGGTGGCGGGGCTGGAGCAGGAGCTTGGGACGCTCAACACCATGATCGCAGATGCCGAGCGACGCATGAGCGACAAGCTGCGGCGGCTGGAAGCGGAGCAGGGGGGGAGCCCATCGACGAGGCACCAGGCGGTTATGGCGCATGAGCCCTTCCCCGTCACCAGGCGATGGGCTAAGAACGTGGACGGCGGCGGCTTCGAGCTGGGAGCTCTCTCGCCGGAGCCGGACAGCAAAATGATCTACGAGATCACGCAGACCGGTCCGGAGGCTGCGACCTATAAGGTCAGCGACACCCGGGAGGCGCAGTTGTTCGCTTTGTCGAATCCCCAGAACTACCTGCGCGAAGGTTGCGTATATATGACGCAGCCCGCTGCGAACAGCCAGATCCGGACGGAAGTTCCAGGCACCCTGGAGCTTCGCGGGCGCAAATGGCGGATCGTCAGCCAGGCCCAGATAGCGTTTTCCTGATGCCTGGCCTGCCGGGAATAGCCCTATATCGTCCTGAGCTTTTATGCCGAGTGCGGCAGTCACTAAGAGCCTATCCCAGAAATAAAAGTCATGCCATGTTGAGCTCTTTTGCAGTAAGCAGTAGGCAGTTTGCAGTGGATCGGGAGCCTTAGCTTGTATAGTCGGGACTCGGCATTGTTCGCTTTGCAGCCAGTGACAGCGCGTTGACCGGTTCTCTTTTCATGTC
>JASLDA010000228.1 GCA_030151745.1 Chitinophagaceae bacterium
GCCGCTCTTGCCGCCAGGCTTCAGGCCCCGGTCGGCTATACGTTCCGTGCCAAAATGGATATACAGGCTGCGAACCCGACCGAAGTCGGCATGACGGGCCTGCTGGGATTGCCGGCGGCCTATCACGCAATGCGGGAAGCAGGGCTGGTGCTGCTGCTGGGAACGGATTTCCCCTATACGCCGTTCATGCCGACGGGTAACCGGATCGTGCAGATCGATGAACGGGCGGAATGGCTGGGCCGGCGCTGCAGGCTGGACCGGGGCTATGTCGGCCATATCGAGGACACGCTCCCGCTGCTGATTCCCCTGCTCCGGCAGAAGGAAGACCGCAGCTTCCTGGATGCCCAGCTGAAGCGCTATGCGGATGTGAAGGAAGATCTTGCGCGGTTCGCGGCGGTCGAAGGCGAGCGGGACCTGATCCAGCCGGAGGCCGTCGCCGGAGCCATCGACAGGCTGGCCGATGTCGATGCGATCGTTTCGCTGGACACGGGGATGTGCTGTGTCTGGGGAGCCCGCTATATCCAGGGCACGGGCCGGCGCAGGTTCCTTGGTTCCTTTAACCACGGATCGATGGCGAATGCCATGCCGATGGCTATCGGAGCGGCATTCAGCTTCCCCCAGCGGCAGGTGATAGCGCTTTGCGGGGATGGCGGTATATCCATGCTGCTCGGCGATCTGGCTACGATCCGGCAGTACAAGCTGCCCGTGAAAATCATCGTCTTCAACAACCGCTCCCTGGGAATGGTCAAGCTGGAAATGGAAGTGGCGGGCCTGGTGGACAATCAGACGGACATGTTCAATCCCGATTTCGCGATGATCGCGACGGCCATGGGCTTCGAGGGAATAACCGTGCATGAGCATGCAGAGTTGGAGCCGGCCCTGCAGCGGGCTTTTTCGGCCAGCGGCCCGGTGCTGGTCAATATCATGACGAACCCGGACGCGCTGGCCATGCCGCCCAGGCTGGAATGGGCACAGCTCAAGGGCTTCACGCAGGCGATGACGAAGCTGATGCTGAACGGCCGCATGGACGAGGTCCTGGCAACGGTGAAGGCGAATTACAGGCACCTCGGCAGTATGCTGTGAGCTCCGGTCCGCCTTTCTGAGGGTACATCGGAGATTTGCTTGTCTTTGCTCCTACTGCACAATTGCCGCACGCGGTGTCCGGGGATTTTCCCCGGCCCTTCCGGTAGCAGTTTCGGGGATAATTCGGCATCTTCATGCTGAACTGCGCCTGATTCATGCCTGAGACTCCGACTTCATCCATCCGTCCGGGCGGCTTCCGGGCGCTGGTCCGCAACCTGAGCTTCTGGGTTTTCATCGCCATCGCAGCAGGTGTGCTGCTCGGGCATTTCCGTCCCCAGGCAGCAATCCGGATGAAGGATATCAGCGGCGCGTTCATCTGGCTGATCAAGTTGTTCATTGCGCCGATCATCTTCCTTACGATCGTTTCCGGAATCGCCGGCATGGGAGATCTGAGGAAGGTAGGGCGTATCGGACTGAAGGCGCTGCTGTATTTCGAGATCGTTACGACGATCGCCCTGGCGATCGGCGTCGGGCTGGCATTGCTGCTCAGGCCGGGGCATATTTCCAGGGGCAGCCTGCAGGCGCAGGATCCGGGCAGATACACCGGCGCGGCCCATGCATTCGGCTGGTGGGACTTTTTCAAGGCGAATATGACGCTGCAGGTGCTCATCCTCGCGATCGGCTGCGGCATCGTCCTTGGATTTCTGCCCTCGAAGGACGGAATCGTCGCCCTGCTGCACCGGATCTCGGGCTGGGTATTCGGGGCATTGAAAATGGTCATGTATCTCGCTCCGCTTGGGGCCTTCGCCGGGATCGCATACACAATCGGGACATTCGGGCTGCACACTCTGTTACCCCTTGCCAAACTGGTGGGGAGCGTGTACCTGACGATGGTCCTGTTCGTGTTCGTGGTGCTCGGATCCATCATGCGTCTCTGCGGGATGCGCATACTGCCCTTTCTGAAAAGCATCCGCGAGGAGCTGCTGCTGGTCCTCGGGACCTCGTCGTCCGAGGCTGCGCTGCCCGGTATCATGCGCAAGCTCGAGGCCATGGGCTGCAGCAAGCCGGTGACGGGGCTGGTGATCCCGGCCGGCTATTCGTTCAACCTGGACGGTACCTCGATCTATCTTTCGATGAGCGTTATTTTCATCGCGCAGCTATACGGCGTGCAGCTCAGCGCCGGCGAGCTCCTCAGCATGCTCGGCATCCTGATGATCACTTCCAAGGGAGCTGCCGGCGTCACCGGCAGCGGTTTCGTCGTGCTCGCGTCTACGCTGACGGCCCTGCATCGCATTCCTCTGGACGGACTCGCATTTCTGCTGGGCGTCGATAAGTTCATGAGCGAAGCCCGGGCCCTGACCAATATCGTCGGGAACGGAGTGGCGACGATCGTGACTTCGAAAAGCGAAAACGAGGTCGTAGCCCCGGACGCAGCCCTGGAGCTGGAGCGGATCGGGTGATGGGGATATGTTTGATGTTTAATGGATAATGTTTAACGGGTTTTGTTTTTTGGGGGTGAGGGGACCGTTACTGGCATTAACATCCGGCAAAAAAATCCCGCAGGCCTGTGAGCCGGTCCGCCGGCTTGCGATACCTTGCCGCGCCTAAGCAACGTACCAAGCTATGTCCCAGCAAATCCGGAAAGAAGACGCCCTGGCCTACCATGAACAAGGCAGGCCCGGAAAGATCGAGGTCGTACCTACCAAATCGACACGCAGCCAGCGAGATCTGGCCCTGGCCTACAGTCCCGGTGTCGCAGTGCCCTGCCTCGAGATCCGGGATCGTCCCGACGATGCTTATCGCTACACGGCCAAGGGCAACCTGGTAGCCGTCATCAGCAACGGTACGGCGGTGCTCGGTCTCGGCAATATCGGAGCCCAGGCTTCGAAGCCGGTGATGGAAGGGAAGGGGCTTCTGTTCAAGATATTCGCCGACATCGATGTGTTCGATCTCGAACTGAATACGGAGAACATCGACGAGTTCGTGCGTACCGTAAAGATCCTCGAGCCCAGCTTCGGCGGCGTCAACCTGGAAGACATCAAGGCACCGGAATGTTTCGAGATCGAGCGGCGTCTGAAGGCCGAGCTGAACATCCCGGTCATGCACGACGACCAGCACGGTACGGCGATCATTTCCGGGGCGGCGCTGCTCAACGCCCTGGAGCTCCAGGGCAAGAAGATCCCGGAGGTCCGCTTCGTTGTGAACGGCGCCGGCGCGGCCGCAATGGCCTGCGTGCAGATGTATATCAGGCTGGGCGCGGATTACAGCCAGTTTATCATGTTCGATAAGGACGGGGTGCTGCATCGCGGGCGGCCCGACCTGGACGAGCTGAAGCTACGGTTCGCCAATGGCCGGGAAACTATGTTGCTGGCGGAGGCCATGCAGGGCGCGGATGTGTTCGTCGGGCTCAGCGTGGGTAATGTGGTGACGGCGGAAATGGTGCAGAGCATGGCCCCGCGGCCCATCGTTTTCGCGCTCGCGAATCCGGACCCGGAGATCGCATACGACGAGGCGATCGCCGCACGGCCGGACGTGATCATGGCCACCGGCCGCAGCGATTACCCGAACCAGGTGAACAATGTACTGGGCTTTCCCTTCATCTTCCGGGGCGCCCTGGACGTGCGCGCCACGGGCATCAACGAAGAGATGAAGCAGGCGGCCGTCTACGCCCTGGCCGAGCTGGCCCGGGAGCCGGTGCCGGATATCGTGAACGCGGCGTACAACCAGCAGGGACTTCGCTACGGTCCGGGCTATATCATCCCCAAGCCCATCGATCCCCGCCTGCTGGTCACGGTGGCGCCTGCAGTGGCCCGGGCGGCCATGGAAAGCGGCGTCGCGCGTATGCCCGTCCGGGACTGGAGCGTATATGAAGCGCAGCTGTACGACCGGCTGAGCCCCGACGAGAATATCCTGCGCTTCATCAACAACAAGGCGAAGCAGCAGCCCCGGCGAGTGGTCTTTGCCGAGGCCGAGAACGACAAGATCCTCAAGGCTGCGCAGATCGTGCAGGAAGAAGGCATCGCTACGCCCATTCTCCTGGGCGAGCCCGCGCGCATCCGGCGATTGCTCGACGAGCACGGCATACCGCTGCATGACGTGGAGATCATCGATCCGAACAATCCGGCCGAGGAGGCGCGCCGTCAGCATTACGGCGGGCTGTTCTTCGAAAAGCGCAAGCGCCGGGGATACAATCAGTACGAAGCCCGCAAGATCATGCGGGAGCGCACCTATTTCGGGCTGATGATGGTCGAGACCGGCGAGGCGGATGCGCTCATCTCCGGTCTTACGCGACGGTACCAGGATACCCTGCGCCCCGCCCTGGAGATCATCGGCCTGGCCCCGGGCGTAAAGCGCGTCGCCGGCATGTATATCATGCTGACCAAGCGCGGTCCGCTGTTCTTCGCCGATACCACCGTCAATTTCAATCCCACCGAGGATGAGCTGATAGACATAACGCTGCAGACGGCGCGGGCCGTGGAAAGCATCAATATCAAGCCGCGCATCGCGATGCTGTCGTACTCGAACTACGGAAGCAGCGCTTCCCCCGAGGCCATCGCCGTGCGCAATGCCGTGGCCCGCATCCGGGACCTGCACCCGGACCTGATCATCGACGGGGAAGTGCAGGCCGGGATTGCGTTCGACAAGGAGCTGCTGGCCGAGAACTACCCGTTCTCGCCGCTGGTGGCCGAGGCGCCCAATGTGCTCATCTTCCCGAACCTGGCCGCCGGCAATATCGCCTATCACCTGCTGCACGCGGTAGGAGGGGCTGAGGCGATAGGGCCGATCCTGCTGGGCATGAAAAAACCCGTACACGTGCTGCAGCTCGGGTCGACCGTGCGCCAGATCGTGAATATGGTAGCCATCGCGGTCGTGGATGCGCAGCGTAAAGCCGCCGACGTGACGATCTGAGCCTCCATGCCGCGCGCAGCGATCATCGGGGAAGTCACAGCAGGAACCTGCAATGCCTGGTCCATGTCACCCTGAGCTTCCGGTCGAAAGGCGGCATGGAAAGACGACGCTCCCGGACTTTCACATGCTATGGTTCGACCCCGGTTCGCCCGAACCTGCGCTCACCAGGACATGAAAAGAGAACCGATCAACGAGCTGTCTCGGCAGTGGAGATGTCGCCTTGAACACGTAGCCGCTTGAACTGCGGGCACGAAGGGGCCTTCGCCGCGCTTCCCAAGAGTCCTTTCACCGGGTGTTCGTTCGCGAACAAGCTGTTTCGTCCCTGCAATCGGGGCGTTTGTCAGATGTTCCTGCCAGGGGTTGACCGGCTATCTATTTTCGAGTCCGAAGCCATGGAGAGCGGCGACACGTGGCAGCGGATCGGGAAATGTGGGAGCGCCGCTCTCCGGTGCTTCGCCAAAGGCAGGGCGGCGATTGCGCGTAGAGGTTTGCAACGATCTGGGTAGGATGGCGCAGCCTGCCTTTGCGGTACGCGGAGCCCGGTGGCTTTTTATAGTAGTGAAAATTCGGGGCGGGCCGGATTGGTGTAAGAAGGTACAGGCGAGCGTAAGTCGATAGGGCATACCTGCATCGACCCGGATCCTGATCCGCGGCGACGCGCCGTCATCCGGCGGGATATGCCCGGCCCGCGCCCGGGTTCACCCAGTCGATGCCAGGTTGCGGCCTGCCGGAGGTAGGGCGCAACCGCATCGCATCGTGGCAATCCTCAGGAAAGACGTTCCTGCTCGCGGAGCCAGCGCTCCGGGATTTCGTCCTGGCAGGCTGTCTGATAGTCGTTGAAGCTGCAGGGGACGAACTGTCCTTCGGGCAGCTCCATCCACCACCGGCCTGTGCGGCGGCTCTTCAGGAAGGTAGTGTCGTTGGAAGTGAACTTCACATGGAATTCGGCAAACTGGCTGCGGTCGCTGAGCGGGGCTTCATTGCGGCGCTGCACCACGCCTTCCAGGAAATACCAGATCATCTGCGCAATCAGGATGGCGGACATGTCCTGGACATCTTTGCGGGGATCGTAGCCATAGATGCCGAAGGAGCGCAGATCGGGTGCCGCGCCCGCGTAACGGGTCAGCGCGCAGGCTTCGTCACCCCCGAAGCCGTTGGGAGAGCCGCCGGCGTTGGCCGGGCAATCGCCGTAGCGAACCGCGTTCATATCGAAGGAGAACAGGTCTGCGCTGCGCAGCGCCGGCTCGGCCTCATCCAGCTGCTCCCGGAGCCGGCCCACCCGGTGGAAGTCGAAGCGCAGCTTGTCGAGCGTTTCCAGCATCTGCGGATGCACGAAATAGCTCTGGAAGCCAAGGTGCGAATAGTGCCGGACGAAGTTGGGCGTGCCGGTCAGCATTTCCAGGAGGAAGGATCGGTCGGTGATCTCCTCCGTTTCGTCCAGGTCGATGCGGGCATCGGCCACGACCGCGTTGATTACCTGCTGCGCGCTCTTGAAGGCCGCATACTGCTGCATGGTCAGGTCGTGCGAGCCGCCGAGCAGGATCACGATCCGGCCCTGGGCCTGCAGCTCTTCCAGCACCATGCGCAGGGCGGCGCGGGTGTCGTGGACGGTTGCGCCCTGGCGGATATTGCCGGCATCCGCTATACGGAGGCCGGGCTGCCAGTCGTAGAACTGGTACAGCTGGCGGCGGATGGCGTCGGGGCCTTCGCTCCAGGCGGCCCGGCGCTCGCGGCCCCGCTGCTCCCCGCAGCCGACGATGACGATCTCCGCGTCGCCCAGGTCGAAGTTGTCCTGTGTCGCAAAGCGGATGCGGCTGCCCAGCTGCAAGGGATCGTAGCTGATCCCGTCCTCGGATTCAATAAAATGGCGCTCGTCGAAAAAGGGCTGAAGGTCTTGCATGGCTGGATTTGGGCCGCAAAGAAAAGTTGAATCGGCGACAAGTTGGCCGCGCTGCCGGAAGCGTAACGAGTTTTCAAACTATCAGCGTCTCAACTTGCTCTGTTCCGGGGCTCAATCAATACCTTTGACGCCTATGGCGATCAGCAAAAAATCGAAGCCTACCTACCTGTATGCCATTATCGGGGTGAGCCTGGTGTTATTCCTGCTGGGCATCCTCGGCTGGCTCGTTATCAACGGCCGCTCGCTGACGCGGGAATTCAAGGAGAATATCACCGTTACCGTAGATTTCCACGATGCCGTGACCCCGGAAAAGATCGCGCTCCTCGATACCATTCTGGACAAGCAGCCTTTCGCCAAGCAGACCCGGGTCATCTCCAAAGAAGAGGCCCTGCGCCTGCAAAGCGAGGTCGAAGGTGAGAACGTGGAGCAGTTCCTGGGATATAACCCGTTGTTTGCCAGCCTGGAAATGAATGTCTATGCCGAGTATGCAAACCGCGACAGCCTGGAGAAGATCCGGCAGTTCGTGCTCCAGAGCAATATCGTCCGGGAGGTGACTTATCCCCGGGGGCAAGTGGAGCAGATGAACAGCAATTTCCGGCGCATCAACCTGATCCTGGGTATAGTCGCGCTCGTGCTGGTAATCGCCGTCGTGATCCTGATCGACAATACCGTGCGCCTGGCGATGT
>JASLDA010000234.1 GCA_030151745.1 Chitinophagaceae bacterium
ATGAGCCGGCTGGTGGTCGATATGGTATTTTACGCCGTGGCGAAGCGAAGGAAGATCGAGCCGCTTCCCACCGCCGGCGCCCCGCCGCAGGGCAGCTAATGCTCGACACACGAAGGTGCTCCCGCCCGGCCTAACTTGCAGCTCATGGAACCGTTTGACCGCCGGGCGCACTGGGAACAGGTGTATGAGAGCAAGCCCCTGACCGAAGTAAGCTGGTATCAGCCTCTTCCGGCCACATCCATACGATTGATCGAAGCCGCGGCGCCCGCGAAGGACGCTGCGATCATCGACATCGGCGGGGGCGACAGCTTCCTTACAGACTCGCTGCTGGAAAAGGGATATACCAAGCTCCACGTACTCGATATTTCCGGCGCGGCCCTGGAACGGGCGCGCACCCGGCTCGGCTCCCGGGCCGGGCGCGTCCGCTGGATACATGCCGACGTCACCCGGTTCCGCCCGGAGCAGGCGTATGCCTGCTGGCACGACCGCGCGGCATTCCACTTCCTGACCGACCCGGCAGAGATCGGAGCCTACGCAGGAACCGCGGCTCGCAGCATCCTGCCGGGCGGCGGCCTGATCGTAGGGACCTTCTCCGACAGCGGGCCGCTGAAATGCAGCGGGATCCCGGTGCAGCGTTACAGCGGAGAGCAGCTGCAGGCCGTATTCGCTGTAGATTTCGAGCTTCTCGAGACATTTTCCGAGGAACACCCGACGCCGTTCAATACGATGCAAAGCTTCGTTTTTGCAAGGTTCAGGCGCCGCTGAACAGCGCGGTGAGCGCTTCACCGGCTCGAACGGACCTGCATTCCGGCCTCATGCCTCAGCGACCTGCGAACGCCGGGGCAAATACGACATCCTGTTCCAGGACCGCTGCAAGCTTCCCCTGCCGATGCAGCTCCTGCAGGACAGGCTCAATGAATTCAGGCTCCTCGTATCCCAGCGCGAAAGCCAGCATGAACTTGCTGATCCGGGAAGGGCTGCCGTACAGCATCTCGCAGGCATCGTAGTAGTCCCGGATCTCGGCGATCTTTTCAAACACGTCGTTCGTAGTGGGTGAGCCCGATTCCATTGGTGCAGAATGAGGTGACCAAGATTGCAATAAGCGTTTAGAAACCAAAAGATTCTACAGCCCGTTAACAGACAGGAAAGGACTGCGCCGTAATACCCGGATGCTGCTGTCCGGCCCGTGAATTATCTTGTTTACTCTCATGGAATCCGCCGCACTTCCGCCCCGGGCCTGGCCGCGCTGGCAACGCATCCTGTTCCGCTGCTGCTTTATCTTCTTTATCCTGACAGCCGCTCCCTGGGACTGGCTCTCGGACGTCCCCGGGGCCGACTGGCTTGCCAGGGATGTGGATGCAGCGAACGACTGGGTCGTCAATATGGCCAACCGGACCTTTCTGCATGTGCGCCCGGAGCTGGTCCCGCTCAACGGCAGCGGGGATACCTCCTTCGGCTGGGCGGCGCTCTGGACCTATTGCTGCATCGCCCTCGGAGGCGGGATCATCTGGTCGGCGGTCGACCGCAAACGGGAAAGCTATGTGCAGCTGAACTACTGGCTCTGCATACTGCTCCGCTATTTCCTGGCCCTTAGCTCGCTGAGCTACGGCATCGCGAAGCTCTTCCTCACGCAGATGACCTTTCCCACTACCAGCGAGCTCGCCACGCCCCTGGGCGACTTCCTGCCCATGCGCCTGGCCTGGATGTTCATCGGCTATTCCGCGACCTACCAGTTCTTCTCGGGCCTGGCGGAATGCCTGGCGGGGCTGCTCCTGCTCTGGCGCCGCACCGCTACGCTGGGCTCCCTGCTGGCGGCGGGAATATTTCTCAACGTGGCTGTACTGAACCTAAGCTACGACATCCCCGTAAAGATCTTCTCACTGGAGATGCTGGCGGTAAGCCTGTTCCTGCTCGCAAATGAAGGGAAGCGGCTCGTTTGCTTCTTCATCCTCGATCGCCCCGCGCCGCGCTGCAGGATATACCATTACCCGCTGCGCAAGCGCTGGATGCGGATCGGCCGCGTCATACTGAAATGCGCGTTCCTGGTCATGGCGATCGGCATGACAACCGCGCAGGTCATAGAGCTGCATAATACCTATAACCAGATCGGCTTCGAAGCGCTGAGGCCGGGGCTGTACGAGGTGACCGCATTCAGCCGCAGCGGGCAGGCGAAAGCGGATACCCTGAGCTGGACGGATATTGCCCTGGACGGCAAGCGTTCCGGCAGCTTCAAAGGCGGAGATACGAACTTCCCACAGAGGTACGGCCGCAAGTACTTCGCATACGATGTCGATACGGCACAACATACATTCCTGCTCAGTCGCCCCAGCGACGACAGCCTGCTGGTCAGGCTTCGTTATGAACAACCCGACACTACGCATATCGAGCTCTCCGGCACCTACGGAGCCGATTCGCTGCAAATCCTGCTGCGCCGCAGCCCGCACCGATTCCAGCTTTCCGAACGCCCGTTCCACTGGCTCAGCGAGCGCAATCGCTAAGCTGCCCGCACCAGCGATCCGGCAGCCCGAATTGCAGCGATCACTGACCGGGCTGCCGGGTGGTCAAGATTCCACCGGCGCATCGGCGATCATGAAATTCCCAATTCCCTAACACTGCATTTACAAGCCCTTAACGCCAGCGGTTCACCTTCGCGCATTATTAAAATACGCGTCCATGTTCCGTTCGCTTCTGCTGCTGCTTGCAATCCTCGGATTCGCGGCCGATAGCCACAGCTATTCCATCAATCCATACCTGCAGGCCCTGACCTCCAATTCCATCGCCGTCAACTGGAAGACCTCCGCCGGGGTGGCAACGCCTACAGTATATTACGGCACCTCGCCTTCTACGCTGGGCACCGCCGTCACCGGCACCAGCGATACCATGAGCGAC
>JASLDA010000237.1 GCA_030151745.1 Chitinophagaceae bacterium
GGGAACGGCGCAGCCGGATCTGCCATTGCCGTCACAGGCAGATTTTACGGCCTGCATGATTCATAAAGCAATCATCGCACAATTATCTCCCGAAAGATCAAACAGTTCAGCCTATGGCGGCATTCCGCTTCCGCGGGACTTGCCGAAGGTTTCCGCCGCCTCCCGGAATCGGAGCGCTCGCAGCGCGGGAAAATGACGGAGGAGGCACAGTTTTCACCCCTTGATCGCGAATCAAACTGAAAACAATGGCTACCAATAACAATCCGAAGCATAACGAAGGCCCAGTAGCATCCGCGATAGAAACTCAAACGGCAAAGCTCCCTTCAGATCTGTTCCTGTGGAGCGCGCTGACAGCCATGGCCGTAAGCGCAACCCTGAAGTGTTTCAGGAAAAGCCACACCGCACTTTTCGTGGGCCAATGGGCGGCGCCCTTCCTGCTGCTTGGTATCTACAACAAATTGGTCAAGCTGGAAGGACATGACGGAACGGACGACGGATCGGATGACGAATGAATAGCTCGTTCCGAATCCGGATATCATAAAGCCGGCCGGAGCGCCGGCTTTCCCATCCGGGAAGCCTTTTACTCCGTATAGTCGAGATCCTTTCCGAAAGTCTCCTTGCTCGCGACCGCAGCGAGGGTGGAGACCGCCATCACGATTATCCCGGTATAGATCGCCGCGCGGACATAGCCGCCGGAAGGTATCAGGGCCTCGTGCAGCATGGCCATCAGCGGGAGCGAGCCCCGTACCATATTCGGAATGGTCGTGGCGGCCGTGGCGCGGAGATTCGTACCGAACTGCTCTGCGGCCATGGTCACGAAAATGGCCCAGAAGCCGGTGCCGAAGCCCAGCAGCGCGCATATCCAGTACATGCGGCTCACGGTGCCCCCGTACTGGCGGAAGAACAGCACCAGCCCGATCGCGGTGATGCCGTAGAAGATCAGCAGCGCTTTCTTGCGGCTCCTCAGCGCCTGGCTGACCAGCCCGCTGGCGATATCGCCGAGGGATATGGCCACATAGGAGAACATTACCGCGCGTCCCGGATCGATGGGGCCGTCGAGCCCGAACTCCGTGCCGAAATTGTTTGAAAAGCTCACCAGGATACCGATCACATACCAGGTCGGGAGCCCGGTCAGGATCGCCAGGATATAAGTTTTGAAGCGGGCTCCGCTGGTGAAGAAAGCCGCGAAATGCCCCCGGCGCACGCCCGTGCCCGCAACGGCCTTGTACATGCCGGACTCATAGACGGAAATCCGCAGCGCCAGCAGGGCCAGGCCGAGGCCGCCGCCGATGTAGTAGCAGATGCGCCAGTCGAAATGCTCCTTGATAAAATACGCAGCCACCGCGCCGGTAAGCCCGATGCCGGCGACCAGCGAGGTCGCGATCCCGCGCTTCTCCTTGGGCAGGAGCTCCGAAACCAGCGTGATACCGGCACCGAGCTCGCCTGCCAGGCCGATACCGGCGATAAAGCGGCACAGGCTGTAGGCCCAGATGGAATGCACCAGCCCGTTGGCGATATTGGCCAGGGAATAGATCAGGATGGAGCCGAACAGCACGGAAAGCCGGCCTTTCTTATCGCCGAGTATGCCCCAGAGTATGCCACCGAGCAGCAAGCCCAGCATCTGCACGTTCAGGATCTGCAGCCCCACCGTCCTCAGGGCGTCGCCGTCTAGACCCAGCTCCTTCAGCGACCTGATCCGGATCTGCGAAAACAGGAGCAGGTCGTAGATATCGACGAAATAGCCCAGAGCCGCGACGATAACCGGGATGCTCAGCAGGCCCGGGCGCTTCAAAGCTCCTTCCGCAGCTTTCATACTTCGCTCCGGTCTTTCTCTTTTGGATTAAGAACCGTCCCAACCGTGTCTTCGGCTACTTCCTGCGCCGGGTGCTTCCTGCCGAAGAACATCTTGACCAGTACCGGGCCGGTCGTAACCAGGACGAGGCCGATCACAATTTTCTCGAAATTGTGCTTAACCCATTGGTTTTCGCCCAGCAGGAAGCCTGCAGCCAGCATACTCGCTACCCAGGTGAAGGAGCCTACTACGTTGTACAGGAAGAACTTCTTCCGGTCCATTCGGACGACACCCGCTACAATAGGAGCGAACGTACGGACGATGGGCAGGAAGCGCGCCAGAATAATGGCCGAACCACCCCGCTTTTCGTAGAAGTCGTGCGCCTGCTGCAGGTGCTTGCGCTTGAAGATCCAGGTTTCGCGGCGCTCGAACAGCAACGGCCCGGCCTTGCGTCCGAACCAGAAACCGACCGAGTTTCCAACGATCCCCGCAACGGCTATCAGCACGATCCAATAGAGCAGGTCCAGCGGCCCGTTGCCCGTAGGGCTGGGGTGATTGGCAATGATGAGCCCGGAAACGAAGAGCAGGCTGTCGCCCGGGAGGAAAAATCCGGCGAAAAGGCCGGTTTCGGCAAAAATGATCAGTGCGACCAGATATAATCCCCCAAAACTCATGACTGTGCTAGCCAGCCATTCGGCGTCCATCAGGTTTTTGATCAGTTCTATAAAATCATGCATGAGACTTCGAATACCAGTTAAGTTGACGATTTCAGATTGTATGCGCAGGATGATGAACCGCCGGCAGCGGCAGGGATACGCCCCAGGCATAGCCTTGCCTGAACCGGACGTCCGTGCGGTGAAAATAACGCAATTATAGCTGCGCGGCGCTCCCCGAATGTTCGCGCCGCTCCTCCAGCCGGCTCACGACCATCGTCGCGACGCTGTTGCCTACCACATTGGTGGCGCTGCGGCCCATATCCAGCAGCGGATCGATGCCCAGCAGCAGCGCCAGCCCGGCCTCCGGGATCTTGAAGGTTGCCAGCGTGCCGGCGATAACCACCAGCGAAGCACGCGGCACGCCGGCAATGCCCTTGCTGGTAAGCATCAGCACCAGAAGCATGGAAACCTGGGTGCCCAGGTCCAGGTGTATGCCGTACGACTGCGCGATGAAGAGCGAGGCGAAGGTCATGTACATCATCGACCCGTCCAGGTTGAAGGAATAGCCCAGCGGCAGCACGAAGGACGCGATACGATTGGGGCAGCCGGCGCGCTCGAGCTCCATCAGCGTCTTGGGATACGCGGCCTCGCTGCTGGCCGTGCTGAAAGCCAGGATCAGCGGTTCCTTCAGGCGGCCGATCAGGGTCAGCAGCCTGCGCCCCGTAAACAGGTAGCCGGCCAGGATCAGGATGCCCCAGAGCAGCAGCAGCCCGAAATAAAACTCGGCGATGAAAAAGCTGTAGCTGCGCAGTACGCCGAGCCCCTGCCTGGCTATGATGGCCGTCATCGCCCCGAAGACCGCTACAGGCGCCAGCTTCATGATATAGCCGGTCATCTTCAGAACAATATGCCCGATCGCATCCAGAGCTTTTATCACAGGC
>JASLDA010000253.1 GCA_030151745.1 Chitinophagaceae bacterium
TGGCGAAGCACGAGATGATTCAGCCAGACGCCCTGCGAGGAGACCAGCCGGTTCAGCTCTTCCGTGCTCAGTCCGCTCTCGGCGCTGACGATATATCCCGATTCGTCCTTGCGGTAGCGGATCGTTCCGGCCTGCCGCAGCGCCTGCTCCAGGGCAAGGCGGTCGGTGGCGTCCACTTCGATTTCATCCTCCTGCCGCAGCACCGACTGCACGTCGCCGAATACCAGCCGCGTACCCCGCTTCAGGATGGCCATGTGCGTGCAGACCCGCTCCACTTCGTCGAGCAGGTGCGAAGCCATGATCACGGTGATGCCTTCGTTGCGGAGGTTGCGGATCAGGCCGCGGATCTCGGCAATGCCCGCGGGATCCAGGCCGTTCGTCGGCTCATCCAGCACCAGCACCTTCGGCGCCCCCAGCAGCGCGGACCCGATGGCCAGCCGCGTCTTCATGCCGAGCGAGTAGGTGCTGAACTTGCTGGCGCGGCGCTCCCGGAGCCCGACCAGCTCCAGCACGCGATCGATATCGTTTTCGCCGCGGCCCTTGATGCGGGCCACGATCCGGAGATTGTCGTCCGCGTTCAGGTAGTGGTAGAAGTTCGGCGTTTCCAGCAGTGCGCCCAATTGCCGCCGCGCCTCCGCCGGAGGCTGCCCGCCGAGCCAGGTGTAAGTTCCGGCATCGGCCTTCAGGATGTCGAGAACGATGCCGAGCAGGGTAGTCTTGCCGCTGCCGTTCGGGCCCAGTATGCCGAATACGGAGCCTTCGGGAATGCTGAAGCTCACGCCTTTCAGCGCCTGTACCTTGCCATAGCTTTTGCGGATGTTTTCGAGAGTGAGGATAGACATCGGGTAACCGGATTTTCGGGAACAGGATTTCGGAGGTAACGTATTGCCGGATCAAAGGAACAGGTCCTTGTACAGGTGGCCGCCGGGCGTTACGGCGTACCGGTCGAGATCGGTGATGCCGGCCGCGCGGAGCACGTCTTCGTCCAGCAGCAGCTGGCCGGTGTATTCGCGGGCGGGCTGCTTCAGGATCTCGAACGCGGCATCGGCCACGATTTCGGGCTTGCGGCTCATAGCCCTAAGCTTGTCTCCCCCCAGCAGGTTTTGTACGGCAGCCGTCGCGATGGTGGTGACGGGCCAGAGCGCGTTGGCGGCGATGCCGGCCTCGCGGAACTCGGCCGCCCAGCCCAGCGTCATGAGGCTCATGTTGAACTTGCTGAGCGTGTAGGCCACATGCGGAGCCAGCCATTTCGGATCGGCGCTGACCGGCGGCGAGAGCGTGAGAATATGCGGATTGCCGCTTTTCCTGAGATACGGCACGCAATGCCTGGTCACCAGGAAGGTGCCGCGCACATTGATGTCGTGCATCAGGTCGAAGCGCTTGGCATCCGTGGCCTCGGTGCCGGTCAGGGAAATCGCCGAGGCGTTATTTATCAGGATGTCGATGCCGCCGAAATGCGCGGCGGCTTCCGAAACAACGGCTTCTATGCGGGCGTCGTCGCGGATATCGCAGTGGAGGGGGAGCACCTTCCCGCCGGCCGCCTCTATTTCCGCCGCAGCACTGTAGATCGTCCCCCCGAGGCGGGCATCCTCGGTCACGGATTTGGCGGCGATCACGATATTGGCGCCTTCCCGGGCAAGGCGCAGGGCGATGGCCTTGCCGATGCCGCGGCTGGCGCCGGTGATCAGGGCAGTGCGGTTTCGGAACGGGCTGCTTGCTTGTGCGTCCATAAGCGTCGAATATAGCCCAAGGTAACGCGGTTTCGATTGCCGGCCTTGCATGTTATCGGGTTGCCCGAGCATAAAAAAGCGCCCTGGTTCGCAGGCCGCTTTCCGGGAAGAAGGATTGCAGGGAATCAGGCATCGCCCGAGCTTCCCGACAGGCCGGATTTCTGTTTTTCTTCGTTGAACTTCTTGTCGCGCACGAGATCGGCAAATTCCACGGATGGCTTGAAGGCCGGGATCGTGTGCTCCGGGATCTGCACCGCAGTATTCTGGCGGATATTGCGTGCGGTCTTGGCTGCCCGGCGCTTCAGCATGAACGATCCAAAGCCCCGGACGTGTACGGGCTCGCCTTGTTCCAAAGACCCCTTGACTTCCTTGAAAAATGCTTCGACGGTTACCAGAACGTCGACTTTCGGAACGCCCGTCTTTTCTGCAATCCGGTTGATGATATCTGCTTTGGTCATGACTGATGGTTAGTTGATAAAGTTGGTGTGTTTGAAGATCGGTGTGGTTTCTATTCGCTTTATGTGTAAAAAAACCATTCCATCTGTAAGTTGGTCGTGCTTTCGGCCCGAATGGCCCCGAATTCAGACACTCCGGCAGCTACGCACGATGATCTTATAGTTAACTGTTGAAGTAAAAAAAGGTATAAACCTAAATTAATTGCAAGTTACAGAAGATTTTCGCATTACCTCCTGAATTAGCGCGGGTTTTAACCTGTTTAACGTTGACTTTGCGAAAGCCTTATTTTCATTTATGAGACAGGCTGGGTAAAGCCCGGGCTTCGTGTTGCAGTATATGAGGACTTGTGTTATGAAAACAGCCCCCGGGCTGCATCATTTTACCGAACGCGACCCCTGGGAAGTGTTCCATATTTCATTGATAACGTTCCGAGAGTAGGTATGGAGATTTGCCTTGTTCCGGGAATGTCCCTGTTTGAGCTCCGGGAGCCAGATCCGCCAGGGAGAAAGACCTGGCCGGGAAGAGGCCGGTGCCGGCGGCTCGTATGGCCCGGTGCCGGAATGAGGCGTGTCTTCCGGATGCCGGCATTTATCCTGCTGCTCTGCATGCCGGTACGCGGCGCGGGGCAGGCGCTGCCGGCGCTCATCCCTTACACGGACGGCCGGAAGTGGGGGTATTCCGATACCGCCGGGAAGCTCGTCATCGCGCCTCGATGGGCGGAAGCCGCGTTCTTCTCGGGCGACAAAGCAAAGGTGCGCATCCCGGATGCCGACGGCCGGCCGGGCTCCGGCTATGCGCTGATCGACGAGCGCGGCAATTACATCATTCCGCCTGCTGCCGGCTGGAACGGGTGCTGGGGCGGCAGCTGGGGAGCCAGCGACCTGAACGCCGTCGACAGCACCGGGAAAGCCGGCCTGATCGACCCGGAGGGCAGGTTGCTGCTGCCGTACCGCTGGGAAAGCGGCACGAAGATGGAGCCGCCCCTGCAGGACTCGTTCAAGATCGTCGGCGACGATGGCTATTTCGGCATCGTCAATACGAAAGGAGAGCTCGTCGTGCCCTGCAAATGGGGAGCCATCGGCAGCAGCAGGCCTTTGTCCAGGCTCCGGGCCTTCGTCGTCAGCGATCCCGACAATATGACCGGAAACAACCGCAACGGCGTCGCCGACCTCGGCGGCCGCCTGCTCGTACCGCCACGGTACAGCTCGGTCGGCATATTGCCGCAGCCGGACGGAACCACGGTATTTGCGGCGCAGGTCTCCGCGAACAACGAGCGTGACAACCGGTTCTATTCCGGCAGCAGGAGCGGCCGCATCAAATACCTGAAGTATCCCGAAGGAAGCATCCTGGACGCCGCCGCCATCGTACAGCCTTACGAATACGAGCTGCCCGGCGGGTATATCGTTTCCGGGAACCGGCAGGCGCTTCTCGATAAGGACAGGGACACTATCGCTGCCTGCTGCTTTTTCAAGCTGAGCGGCGATACGCTCATACTTCGGAACAGCAAACGGGTCGGTGCCGATTCGGTAGCCGTGACACTCAGTTCTCTCGATCTGCATTCCAGGCGGCGGGCTCCCCTGACCCGGGAGCTCATGATCTACAGCGTAGAGCCGCCGAAACACTACAGCCGGCCCTTTGAAGGCAGCAACTATGACTACGAGCGCCGCGAGCCGGCTCGCATCCCCATCCCGGATTACGGAGAAGTAACGCAGTTCTACAAGGATTCGATGCTGTATTCCGTAAAAGCAGGGGATGCGGAGGGCCGGGGCTATTATATCGTCTCCGGGCAATCACGGGGCATCGCCGGGGGAGGCAGTTACACCGCGGTTGTCGACAGCAACCTGGCATACGTAGTGCCGCCGCAGAGCCGGTATAGTATCGAGACATTCGATCCCTCCGAACGACAGGCCACCGCGGGGGCCTACGGCTACGGGACGCAGGGATCTTACCTGCTTGGCGCGGGAGGCCAGGTGCTGATGCGGCTGGACCGGGGCAAGATCCTGAGCGGATTTTCCTGGAAGGGGCAGGTGTATGCGTTTATACAGGTCCAGGACGAGTGCAACCCCGAGGCTTCCGGCGCCCAGGTGTTTCTCACCGACCGGTATGGCCAGGCGCTGCCGGCCTTCGGCCTGCTCGATATCAGGCTCTCGGGCTACCTGATGCGGCGCTGGCGGCCCTTCGTTCCGCAGGGCAGTGTCTGTGCCCTGGACTCCGCGAAACGCATCGGCATCCTGCTCCCGGACGGCAGCCCGGTTTTCCCCAGGCTGAACTTCCGGTACCGGCAGCTCGATCCGGTGGGGAACGGCTGGTTCCTGGCGGGCAGCGGTGCGCAGGCCGCAAGGAGATTGGTCGATTCCGCGAACCGGCCTGTGCTGGGCGACCGCAGGATCAGCTCCTTCGAGCCGGTGAGGATACCCGCCGATCCATACCAGATGTACGCGCCCGCTACAGTTCCGGTGCCGCGGCTTTTCCGGGTCAGCGAGCAGCTTCCGGACCAGAGCATATTGACTTATTATATCGACGATACCGGCCGGTCGTACCGCTCCGGCAAATGAAACCCTCCGCCCAATGCCGACCCGATCCCTGCGCTGCGCCGCCGTACTGCTCCTGGCGGCATCATCCCTGAAATCGTCGGCCCGGTTTGTCCGGGGCAGCGACCCTGTGCAGGAGCCTACGGCCATCAGTCCCCTCTTTACCACGCTGCGGCTGCCTTATTCGCTCCCCGGCGCAGACGCCGGAGATATGCAGCACTGGGACAGCGCCGGGCGGGAATTCCGGGGAGATTTCCTGCAGTACTTCTTCTACCCAGAGCTTTCCCGATCCGGCTACAGCTCGTTTTCGGTTACCGAGATCCCGAATACGGACGTGTCCTCGGAGGTGCAGGCAGGTTCCTTCGATCAGCTGGCGGCGCACCTCGACCGGCAGGCCGCCCGGGACAAGCGCCGCACCCGGCAAAGCTTTCATTACGACAGCGCCGGCTGGCTGCGTGCCATCGTCACGTCGAGCCTTGCCCCCGAGCGGGAGGGCTTTACCGAAACGCGCGACAGCTTCTTTTACCGCCCGGGGCCGGATCAATCCATGGAGATCGTCTGGGATCAATATATCCTCGAGTCCGCTACGGGGATGTACGGAAGCCCTGAATGCAAGCTTGCCGAAGGGCTTCACCGGCATGAGATCCGCCAGCGCACCAGGCTGATGCTGGACAAGCGGCAAAACCCGGAGCAAGTCCTGCAATCGAAAGCCGAGTGCTGGGACTCCTGCAAGACGGCGCCAGGTCTTTGGAAACGGACCAACAGCTTCGACCCTGAAGGCAAGCTCAGCGGCTCCCGCGACAGCAGCTCATCCTACAGCTTCGCAAAGGCGGCGACCTGGATCGGTTACAGGGAGATGCCGCTGAGCCGGTTTCTCGCAGGCGTCCCGTC
>JASLDA010000362.1 GCA_030151745.1 Chitinophagaceae bacterium
GGCCATGCCTATAAAGCTCATGCCCATGATCAGCATATAGTTGATCGCCTGGCCCTGGTAGAAGCCCGGCATATCGACGACATGGAACCTGAACAGCAGCTCGAACAGCGCATCCGAAATCAGCATGGAGAACAGCGGCAGCGCAAAGGCCAGCTTCTTGTCTTTCATGATTGCCCCGCCAAACACGGCGATCGCCAGCTGCGGCGCAAAACCCAGGGGACGGATAGGATAGGGAACAAGGCGGTACACCGCTCCGGATACAATAAGCAGGATGGCTGCGAGCAGGAGTTGATTCTTCTTCATAGCGCTTGATTAGCGCAAAAATAGCATGAAAATCCACTCGCGGGAAGCCCCACTTTTTCACCGTTCCGTATCGGGGGTAATGAAGAGGACGGATGCCCGGTATATCGGCCCAGGTGCCCGACTACCTTGCCATAGGCAATTTCCGGGATCGCAGCCCGGGTTGAAAAACCTATTTGCAAACAGTAAACGAATATGTGATTGTTTCTGTATTTATATTTAAAAGTTAAATCATTATAAATTGTGATATTTTGCAAGTATATTTCTGTTTGCATTGTTGATCCGGTTAACGTATTGACAACCAGCCTTTGTATGCAGGCGGAGTTTCTTTACATCTGCTCTGCGATTCACGGCGAGTCGGGCTTCCTGCTTATTCATTGACAAAACCTTCGGTGTATGAAGAAAATCATTACTCTTCTGAGCGTAGTACTGCTTATTACCCTGAATGTGTTTGCTTCCGGCCCCGGCACGGCGGTCTCTTTGAACCTGGGGCTGCTTTCCTTTTACGGTTACAGCCAGAGCGGGCAGGTAGTGCTGGAATGGGAGGCCATGGGCTGGGCCACGGCCAAGTCCTTTACGGTCGAGCGGTCGGCCGATGGTATCAGCTGGTCTACGATCAAGGAAATCCCGGCCGCCGCAAGCAGCAGCAGCGCGAGCGTACGCTATTCTGTTACGGATGAGTCGCCGATCACCGGTAACGGCTATTACCGCATCGGGTTGCTAGACGATATGGGCCTGCACTCCGTAAGCAATCCCGTGCGCGTCTATACCGAGGCCGGCGGCAACGGCGGCGTTTCCCTGTATCCGAATCCCTGTACCGAAGCGCTCCAGCTGGGAGGACTGCGTGCCGGGAGCCTGATCGTCGTGCGCAATGCCGCCGGCCGGGAGATCTTTCGCAGCGCCTCAGACGAGCGGCTCAGCATCGGCACCGGCGGCTGGCAGTCCGGTGTATATTTCGTGAGCATAGCGACGCCCGACGGCCGGCTCCTCCAACGCAGCGTCGTACGTCGCTGAGCGTTCGCAGCTCTTTCAAGTCCCGAGCCGGCATCCTTGCCGGCTTTTTGTCTTACCGCTGCGCCACGCCGCCCGTACCGATAGGCCCTGCGGGGATATCCGTAACGGCAGCCGGCAGGAGGACGAGCGAGATTCCGGCCCCTGCCCAGTGGGCGGCAAGCCCTGCCGGGTTATAGTTCAGCACGACGACGGTCGTTCCGGGACTGCCGGCCGGCGTGCCTGCGTCGTTCCGGCCCGAAGCCCAGTTGTAGTTCCAGTACGCGTCGGATTCGCTGAGGCGTACGCAGCCGTGCGAGGAGGGAGTCGCGAGGGGCAGCTGGTACTGGTGCACATGGATGCCTGCTGGCGCGTAGAAGTTATAGACCCAGCGCATCTTCCAGACTTCGCCGGGCGGCGCTTCCGAGCTTTCCCGGTATTCCTGCTTCCAGTTGAAATGGAACCTGCCCGCCGGGGTCTGTCCCTCTTCGCGCCCGCTGCAGACGAGTCCCCAGCGCACCAGCTCGCCCTGCTCGTAGGCTCCGAAGGTCTGTGTGTATTTGTCGATGATGAACAGCTTATCCAGCCCCGATGCGCCCTCGTAGCGGAGCGGGTACGGCGAATAAGCCCTGAAATCCTCCGGGAACTCATCGGGAACCAGCAGCTCGTTCCGCTGCACGAGGTATTTCGCCGCCACGCGGTTGCTGAGTTCCACGATCTCCAGGCGCAGCTCCCGGCGCTCGCCCGGCAGCGAGTCCAGGTGCGCCTGCAGGGCGGCGAGCACCTGCTTCCGCCCGCCCTTGGTTTTCCCGATCTGGTAGGTATGCCAGGTCACCGGCGTTATGCCTGCGGCCGGGCCGAGCTGGCTTTCCAGCAGCGGGGCCACCGCTTCCTGATCCATATAGCCCTGGGCTCCGGCATGCCAGGCTGCGGCCGCCATTATCACTATCAAGCCTGCCAGGATTCGTCCGATTCTCATAATGCCTTGCTTTTCTTCCCGGAACGGAGAAAAAACATGGCCAGTGCCGGTCGTCTGCCGCCGATTTGAAAGGACTTTAACGCCCTCCAGCCGATAACGTATCTTCGTATTGGCATTTCATGCCCGCTGCTGCTTATCGGGCAGCCGCGGCATTCCTGCTGAAACTATTCACTTATTAATCAGCGAAAATCCCTACCTTTGCCAGCCCTTTTCACAAGATGGGGCTACGAAGCTCATTGAGCGGGGAGGTATAAGGCGATGAAACACAACCGGGAATTTGAGATTGCATGGCTGGGACTGAAGCTCGGCGAGCATGTCTACGAATTCAATGTCGGGGATGAGTTCATGCACGAGCATGGAGCTCCGGCAGAGACGCACGACTGGGATGCTCAGGTGAAGCTTCGCTTCGACCGGCAGCAGAGCTTTTTCCGGATGCATTTCGATATCTCGGGCTCGGTGACGGTGCCTTGCGACCGTTGCGGAGACGATTTTACCATGAATCTCTGGGACGAGTTTGACCTGCTGGTCAAGCTTACGGGCGAGGATGAGGTGGGTGAAGAGACCGACGAGGAAGCGGATGTCGCCTTTATTCCCCGTCACGAGACCGTGATCGATATCTCAAACTGGATCTATGAGTTCGTGATGCTGAGCCTGCCCCTGCAGAAGCTGCACCCGGAAGGCGCTTGCAACCCCGATGCGATGAAGCTGCTCAACCAGCTGGGAAATGCCGAGGATGAGCCGCAGCACGACATCTGGAAAGGACTGAAAAACATCAGGATCGACGAAGAAGGTAAGGAACAGGATAACTAAAAATAAAAATGCAAAATTCAAGATATGAATACCCGTGTTTTGAATGGCGCATTCTCAATCTAAAATCTACACTCTACAATCTTAAATAGAATAGAAGATGCCAAATCCAAAACGCCGCCACTCCCAGCAACGCTCCGCTAAGCGCCGCACGCACTACAAGGCGACTGCGGAAACTTTCTCGATCGACAAGGTAACGGGCGAAAGCCACCTGCGTCACCGCGCCCATTGGGTAGAAGGCAAGCTCTATTACCGCGGTCGTGTCGTAATGGACAAGACTCCGGCAGAAGCAGCTTCCACCGACGATACTAACGCCTAAATCCGTCCCGCGCAGGCATGAAGATCGCGCTGGATATTATGGGCGGCGATTTTGCGCCCGAGCAGGCTCTGCTCGGTGTGCGCCGCTACTTTGAAGAAACTCCGGATCCTTCGGTTCACCTCCTGCTGGTAGGTGATCCGGAGGCTGCCGCGCCGTATCTGGAGCAGCTCCGGCCTTTCGGGGCGCAATACTCCTTCGTGCCTGCTTCCGAAGTCATCGGAATGCATGAGCACCCGACGAAGGCGCTCAAGGAAAAGCCGGACTCGTCTATAGCTATCGGCTTCGGCACGCTCGCCCGGGGCAAGGCCGACGCCTTTATCTCGGCAGGCAATACCGGGGCCATGCTCGTAGGCGCCATGTATACGGTCAAGACGATCGAGGGCATTCTCCGCCCGACCATCGCCTCGCCGCTGCCCCGCACCGACGGCAGCTACAACTTCCTGCTGGACGTAGGCATCAACGCCGACTGCAAGCCGGAACACCTGGTACAGTTTGCCGCGCTGGGCTCGCTCTATGTGCAGCGGGTGCTCGGGCATGCCTCACCGCGTATCGGGCTGCTGAATATCGGCGAGGAGGAAGGCAAGGGCAATATCCTGGCTCAGGCCACCTACCCGCTGCTGAAAGAGTCGTATCCGGATAGCTTCGCAGGGAATATCGAAGGCCGGGACCTTTTCGGGGACAAGGCGGATGTGATCGTCTGCTAAGGCTTCGTAGGCAATGTCGTTCTCAAGATGGCAGAGTCCGTGCACCAGATCTTCGCAAACCAGCGCGGCGTGAAGGATGATTTCCTCGAGACCTTCAACTACGAGTATTACGGCGGAACTCCCGTTCTCGGGGTCAACGCCCCGGTGATCATCGGTCATGGGATCAGCTCCGCGCTGGCCTTCAAGAATATGATCGACGTTGCCCGCCGCATCATCGCCTCCGACCTGATCAACGCATTCAAGTCGCATTTCGCGTCCGCTGCCGCCCCCACCGGCGACGAAGCCGCAGCCCCGGAAAAC
>JASLDA010000388.1 GCA_030151745.1 Chitinophagaceae bacterium
GCAGCAAAATCTTAACGCCTGTAGCAGAGCGACCGAAAACGCAGACCGCTAGTTTTGAGCTTCCTAACCTACCTATCGTATGGCATTCGAACCACTAAAAGTCGGCGACGTCCGCAGCTTCACCGGCTGCTTCACCCACGAAGAATGGATCACGGGCAAGAACGCCCACCAGATCGCAACAGAGCTCGGCCTGCCGCCGCATCGCATGAAGGACGGCATCTTCGTAGTCTGGGCGGAACAGCTCCCCATGGCGAACCAGTTCCACCTCGGCGGCTACGCCAAGTTCGCCACCAATAATTTCATCACCTACAGTCACAATGGTGAAGCGATCTGGAGCGAGAAGGATTTTGAGAATACTTACAAGGACGGTGGCCGCGTGCCGATCAGCATCGACGACGCCAAGCGCGCCTGGATCGCAGAAATGCGCCGCAGCAAGCTTGTCAAGGTAATCTCCGTCGTTCCGGGCGCTGCTACCGATGTGTATCCTCCAGGCAACAAAGCGCCGCAGATCATCGTCAATAGCCCCATCCGCTGCCAGGTCGCTAAGTTCCTGAAACCGTACGAGGTATTCCGGGGCATCTGGTCTTAGGCATCCCCGCTCCGGGCACAGTAAAACGCGTCAGCAGGGCTACAGGAAGCTGAGAAATCAGCTGTACGGAATACGGAAACCACATTCCCGACACAAGCAGTTTCCCAAGGCCGCCCCAGCCATCCAAGGTATTATGCTGCGCGCAGCAAGCATCAGGAATGCGATAGCAGGGATCTGCGCCGCCTTTCCCCCATGTCACCCTGAGCGCAGTCGAAGGGCGACATGGGGGAAAGGCGGCGCTCCCGGAGCTTTTCATATCACGGTTCGACCCGGTTCGCCGCAACCCGAACCTCCGCTCTCCATGACATAAAAAGAGATCCGATTAAGGATCCGTGCCCGGAGGATCACAGCCTCATGGTATAAAAATTGTCAACTCAAGACGTCGCCATAACGGCGGCGTCTCTTCTTTTATGGACACTCAAGCCATTCTCCGGCATATCCTGCAGCACCGCATCGTGGCGATCATCCGCGGCGCGGATCCGGCCGGGCTCTCTCAGATCGTCGAAGCGCTGTACGAAGGCGGCATCCGCACGGTCGAGGTCACGATCAACTCGCCGCAGCCCATGGAGGCTATAGCGGCCATCGTGAAGCAGACCGCGGGCCGCATGCGCATCGGCGCTGGGACGGTGCTCGATCCCGAAACCGCGCGAATGGCCCTGCTGGCGGGGGCGGAGTATATCATCTCACCGACCTATTGCGCAGAAACCATCCGCATGACCAAGCGCTACGGCGCCGTCAGCATTCCCGGGGCGATGACGCCGACGGAGATCCTTTCCGCATACAATGCCGGCGGCGATATCATCAAAGTGTTTCCGGCCTCGACCGGCATATTCCTTTTTAAGGAGGTGCAAGGCCCCCTGCCCCATATCCCCCTTATGCCAACCGGCGGGGTGAGCCTGGATAACATCAAGTCGTATAAGGACGCCGGCGCCGTGGCCTATGGTATCGCGAGCTCGCTGGTAGACACCGGGATCCCGGTTTCCGCCGGATCGCTCGAGGCCATCCGCGACAAGGCCAGGGCTTTCCTCCGGGCCGTTTCCGATCCGTCCTCAGCGGCTATTTCTTAATCGGGTAAATCGTGGTTCCGCTCTATGAAAATTACAAGATTCGAACTATTCCAGGTCCCGCCGCGCTGGCTCTTTCTGAAGATCGAAACGGACGCCGGCATCGTCGGCTGGGGCGAGCCGGTCATCGAAGGCAAGGCCGCAACCGTGAAAACCGCCGTCGGGGAGCTGATGGCAGGCCTGATCGGCGCAAACCCGCTCAATATAGAAGATCACTGGAACGCCATGTACCGGGGAGGATTCTACCGGGGCGGCCCCATCCTCATGAGCGCCATCGCCGGCATCGACCAGGCCCTCTGGGACATAAAAGGCAAATACCACGACGCCCCCATCCACATGCTCATGGGAGGCCAGGCCCGCAGCAGCATCCGGGTCTATTCCTGGATCGGCGGAGACCGGCCGGAACATGTGGGCGAAGCCGCGCGGGCCGTGGTCTATAAAGGATTTACCGCCGTCAAGATGAACGCGACGGACGAGCTCCAGTACATCGACTCCTACGCCAAGATCGACGCATCGGTAGCCCGGATCGCAGCAGTGCGGGACGCCGTCGGAAAGGACATCGGCATCGGTGTGGACTTTCACGGCCGGGTTCATAAGCCCATGGCCAAGATCCTGGCCAAGGCGCTCGAGCCCTACAATCCCATGTTCATCGAAGAGCCGGTGCTCCCTGAGAACAACGAGGCGCTGCGCGAGATCGCCCGCCACGTCGCTATTCCCATCGCCACCGGCGAGCGCATGTTCTCCCGCTGGCATTTCAAGCCCTTGCTTATGGAAGGCGTCGTCGATATAATCCAGCCGGACTTGTCCCATGCTGGCGGCATTACCGAATGCAAGAAGATCATCAGCATGGCGGAGGCTTTCGACGTGGCCGCAGCCCCGCACTGCCCCCTGGGCCCCATCGCGCTGGCGGCCTGCCTGCAGGTAGATGCCAGCTGCCATAACGCCTTCATCCAGGAACAGAGCCTCGGCATCCACTACAATACCAGCAACGACCTGCTCGACTATATCAGCGACGCCGCGGTCTTCGCTTATGAGAACGGCTTCGTGAAGATCCCCGACGGCCCGGGGCTCGGCATTTCCGTCAACGAGGATTATGTGAGAGAACGAGCCGCCATAGGCCACGACTGGCATAACCCGATCTGGCGGCATGAAGACGGCAGCGTGGCGGAATGGTGATGGGAGGGAATCTTGGATTGAAGATTTAAGATTGAAGATTGAGGGTACATGATACGCATGAAGCAAGACGAAATGTTCATCAGCTGCGATTGGGGGACCAGCTCGTTCCGGCTGCGGCTCGTCCGGGCCTCGGACTTCCGCGTGTTGGCGGACCTGAAGCGGAAAGACGGGAATAGCGCCATGGACCAGGCTTTCCGGGACAGCGGGGAAACTGACCGGAGCGGCTATTACCTCTCCTATCTCGACGAGCAGGTGGCATCGCTCGAAGCCGCCGCAAAGCAGTCCCTGGATGAACTGCCCATACTGATCTCCGGCATGGCGTCTTCCACGATCGGCATCAAGGAGCTGCCCTACAAGCCGCTGCCTTACGCGCTGGACGGATCCGATCTCACTGCGGAGTCGCTCGGGAACATAAGCGGGAAGAACGAAGTGTTCCTGATTTCCGGGGTCCGGAGCCAGGACGACGTGATGCGGGGGGAGGAAGTGCAGGTCGTGGGCTGCGGCATAGAATCCCGCCCCGAGCTGCAGCTGATGCTGCATCCCGGGACACATGCCAAGCATATACAGATTGAGCACGGACAGGTTACCGGCTTCCACACCTACATGACGGGGGAGCTGTTTGCCTTGCTTTCGGAGAAAAGCATCCTGGCCGGCTCCGTAAAGAAAGCCGGGGACGGGGACGCCGCCGGAGACGAAGCGTTCCGGGACGGGGTCAGGACCGGCAATACGTCGAATATCGTTCACAGCCTGTTTCTCGTCCGTACGAACCAGCTGTTCCGGAAGCTCAGCCCGGAAGAGAACTACCGCTATCTCAGCGGGCTGCTGATCGGCCACGAGCTGCGGGGTATCCCCGAATCCTTTTGCGGCCGCCTGTATCTCGCCGGAGAGGCCGCGCTGGTGCATGAATACGAGCTCGCGCTGCAAACCCTCGGCATAAGCAGCCGGCTGAAGCTGAGCGTCTGCGACGGCGACGAGGCCACGTTCAAAGGGCAGTACGCCGTCTATTCCCGCCACAAGAACCGTTCATAGCGCACATGGAACATCTGCCCCGCCGCACAGATCCAGCAACTTCCTATGCATCGCCGCTCCTGGCCACCCAATGCAGTCTGGGGGAAGGCGCTATCTGGAATCACCGGCAGCAGGTACTCCACTTCGTGGATATCGGGGAAGGACTGGTATATACCTACGATCCTCTCGGCGGGCATTGCGGGCAGGTCCCGGCGTATTCGCGGGTAGGTACGGTAGTGCCGGTGGAGGGCGGCGGGCTGCTGCTGGCAACCCAGGCGGGGATCGCCACCCTGGATCCCGGGACGGGTGTTTTCGGTTGGCTGGCAAATCCCCTGCGCGACCCGGCCGTTCGCTTCAACGACGGAAAATGCGACCCTTCCGGCCGCTTCTGGATCGGCAGCATGGCGATGGACGGGCGCCGCGAAGCCGGCGCCCTATACCGGATGGACGCCGATGGCACCGTCACGCAGATGCTGGACCGGGTCTCCATTTCCAACGGCCTTGCCTGGAGCGCGGACCGGACCAGATTCTATTATATCGATACCCCTACAAGTTGCGTACAGGTATTCGATTACGACGATACCGGCGGGGATATCTCGAACCGCCGCGTGGCATTCCGCATCCCGGAGGAAGACGGCTCCCCGGACGGCATGAGCATCGACAGCGAAGGCCGGCTCTGGATCGCCATGTGGGCCGGCGGCTCCGTGAACTGCTACGATCCTGAAAACGGGGCCTTGCTCCACAGGGTGATCGTTCCGGCCCCGCACGCCAGCAGCTGCGCTTTCGGCGGGCCGGACCTGGACACACTTTATATCACGACCGCGCGGGTTGACCTGAGTCCCGAAGAGCTCCGGCAATGGCCGCAATCGGGGGACCTTTTCGTGGCGAAGCCGGGCGTGAAAGGTGTGGAAGCGAATTACTTCCGGAAGGCATGATACCGGCAGTCCGCCTGCCGGCACGCAATGCGGACCGGTACAGCGGATAATCTTCAGTAATGGCAGGAATAGTCAAGCTTCGCTCATCCGCATTGCTTTAGTGAATGGTATACCCCAGCTGGAACAGCAGGTAGTTCCGCTGTTGGACGGCCGTACCGGCGATCGGCGCCGTGACGTGCATGGAATTTCGGTATTGCAATCCCGCCTTGATACTGCGGTTCAGCTTATACCCTGCGCGCAGGGTATATCCGAAATCCCAGGCCGGCTGCGTTTCCAGCTGATCCCCGCTGTATTCGTAGCCCTTTGCCTGCGCGGCGTTCGTAAGCAGGCGCTGGGCATCCACCCCCGCGCCTGCAAAAAGCCCGGGCCGCAGCTCATAGGTAAGTCCGGGGGCCGCCTGCAGGTAGGTCAGGCGGGTGCTGGTATTCTCCGGCACCGCCGTGATGCCTGCCCTGAAGCTGTTGGCCTGCGCCGTGCTGAAGGCTTCGTAGGTCCCGCTCACAACGGCTACTCCCGCTTCGACGGCCAGGCGCTCGCCCAGCTTGCGATGCACGCTCACCCCCAGCGCATAGTTCCGCTTGAGGCTGCCCGGCCCGTAACCGCCGTTGAGATCCACGCCCAGCAGGTGGCGTTCGCGCGCCGAAGGATCATAGCCGTCGTACCTGCCCTGGCCCTGCTGCGGCTCGCCGAGAGCGAGGCTGATGTTCTGCTGCGGAAGCGCGGGCCGGGGAGCCTCTTGCGAGGATTGCTGCACGGGATCGGCATCTGTCGGCGGCTGGCTGCTGCGATCCGGGACGGAGGCTGTAATCTGAACCTCAGGTTCCCGCGACGGCGAGGGCGCAGCCACGACCCGGGCCCGGGAAGCCGGCTTGCGGACGGCTGCCAGCAGGCGCCCTGCGGCGGGGGCTGCGGGGCGCCCGGGGACTGCAGGGCTCGCCGGGGCCGTTCCTGCATCGGCGGGCAG
>JASLDA010000389.1 GCA_030151745.1 Chitinophagaceae bacterium
CTTATCCGGAAGCTGTTGCGCTCCTGAGCAGCATGCAGTTCCAGATCACCCCCGTCGTGGACGGAGACGTCGTCGATTCCGCGAGCGCGAAGGTCTACCGGCAGGACCCGAACGCGATCTCGGATCTCGGAACGCCGTATCGCATCCGCCAGGGAGATTTCGTTACGCTGTGGATCGGCCAGAATCCGTCCGACAGTGTGATGGAACAGAACCGGAATAAGTGGAAGGAAAATCTATACAACCAACCGCCGCAGGATTACGGCGATGACGACACCGCTCCGAGACGACGCTAATGAAGCTCCAACTGTTCCTGATCCTCCTCGTTTCCCTGCTGGCAGGCAATGCCTCCGGTCAGGAAATGCTGGGCCCTCTCATGTACCGCCCGGAGCTGGATCATGCCGGCAGCCTGCCCCCAGCCGCAGCGAAAACGGCGGCGCTCAGCCTGCCCTTTTTCGAGGATTTCACCGATTACGAGCTCTACCCCAATCCCGCCCGCTGGCAGGACAGCAATGTCTATATAAACAATACGATGGGCGTGGGGATCATCAGCCGGGGCGTGGCGACCTTCGACGCCCTGAACAAACGGGGCCGCCCCTATGATACGACCAACCGCTTCGATATCGTCTATGCAGACAGCCTGACCTCCCAGCCCATCGACCTGAGCTCATACACCCCGGGCGACAGCATCTACCTGAGCTTTTTCTACCAGCCCCAGGGCAACGGGTTTTCCCCCGAGCCCGGCGATTCGCTCATGCTCTACCTGCGGCGGCGGACCGGCGGCTGGATCCAGGCCTGGGCAGTGCCGGGCTCCGAGCTGGCCCCCTTCACCCAGGCAATGGTATGCGTGGCGGACACGGCCTGCTTTTTCGAGGATTTTCAATTCCGCTTCGTCAACCTGGCCTCGATCAATACGAACGACGACCATTGGCACATAGACTATATCCGCATGGCCGCCGGCCGGAACTACCTCGACACAGCCGTCCGGGACCTGGCCTTCACTACCAACCCGACCAACCAGCTGAACGACTATACCTCGATGCCCTACCGGCAATTCCTGGCGAATCCCACGGCCGAGCGGGCCGCCACGCAGCAGGACTCGATCTGGAACCATTACGGCACGGCGGCAACGGTCAATTACGGCTTCACGGCAACCGAGACCAGGACCGGCACCCCGCTCGGCTCCGGGGCATCGACGGCCAATTTCAATGCATACGGCAAACGGGAAAACTCCTTCCCGGTCTATACGACAACCGTAAGCCCTTCCAACAGCCGGGACCGGATCGTATACCGCAACACCTATTACCTGCAGTCCGGCAGCCCTACGGAGCCCAAGGCCAACGATACGATCGTGCAGGAGCAGGTTTTCGACAACTATCTTGCCTATGACGACGGCTCGGCGGAGAAAAGCTACTTCCTCAACCTGGCCGAGGCGCTGCCCGGGAGAACCGCCGTGGAGTTCCACCTGAACGCCCCCGATACCCTGCGGGGAATGGCGATCTATTTCGGGCAGCAGGTTCCTTCCGGGTACGACAAGTTTTTCTCCATCTGCGTCTATTCCGCGCTTGCGGGAATTTCCGGCGCCAACAAGGATGTCAGGCTCCTCGAGCAGACCGATCAGCTGCCCATCTATACCGGCGCGCAGGACCGGTTTACCGTCTACAAATTCGAATCTCCGCTTATCCTGCCTGCAGGCGTCTTCTATCTCGGAACGACCCAGCCCGCGGCTTCCGGCTCGGACAGCCTCTATTTCGGCTTCGACGTCAACCGGCAAGGCGGCAATCACCTGTACTTCGACGTCGGTGAGGGCTGGCAGGGCTCCCTGTACAGCGGCGCCCTGATGATCCGACCCCTGCTCGGAGGCCCCGTCACCGGCACCTCAGTTACCGAAACCGGGGCACCCCTGCCGGACTGGAGCCATTTTCCCAACCCGGCCACCGGGTTCGTGAAACTGCGGGCCGATTTCGCGGTAAGTCGCTACTCGATCTCCGACATTCGCGGGCAGATCGTACAGGAAGGCCCACCCGGCGCGGATCAGCGCATATCCATCAGCGGCCTGCTCCCGGGGATATACTTTCTGAGGATCATGCGCGCCGACGGCTTCTGGACAACCCCATCCAAACTCATTAAACAATAAAACCCATGCAGGATATCTCCGTAGCAGAACTCAAGTCCCGGCTGGACGCCGGCGAAAATATTCATGTGCTCGACGTCCGGGAGCCGGAAGAATATGCCGAATACAATATCGGCGCGAAGCTCGTTCCCCTCGGCCAGATCATGGCCATGCAGGTGGACGAGCTGGAAGACTGGAAAGACGACGAGGTCGTGATCCACTGCCGGAGCGGAAAACGCAGCCTGCAGGCCGGGCTGTTCCTGGAAACACTGGGCTTCAAGAACGTGAAGAACCTGACCGGGGGTATGCTGGCATGGCAGGAGCTGACGGGGAAATAGATTGGATTTAAGATCTGAGATTTTAGATTTAAATGCCGTAGCCTAACGATGCGCTTCCGACCGCTTCTGATCGCCGTCCTGCTGCTGCCGGGTCTTGCTTCCTGTGAGAAGGAGGTCAAGATCAATCTCAGCAGCAGTCCGCCGCAGCTCGTGGTAAACGGGCAGATCGAGCTCGGACAGCCCCCATATATCGTACTGACCAAAAGTATCGGGTATTTTTCCCAGGTAGATCTGCAGACCCTGCAGAACAGCTTCGTGCACGACGCGGTCGTCCGGATCGGAAATGGCACGCAGCAGGTGACGCTCCGCGAGTACAGCTTCGATACCAGCACATCCCTGAGCAGCGGCAAGTTTTACTTTTATTCGCTGGATCTTGCCGATCCGCAGTCGCTGACGTTCCGCGGCGAGACGGAGCGGTACTATTCGCTGGAGATCGTCAGCGAGGGAAAGACCTACCGGAGCGTGACCAAGATCCCGAACTGCAAGGCCCCGGACAGCGTCCTGGCGCGCGAGCCCCGCACGCAGCCGGCCAAGATCCCGACCGCCATGCAGCTGAGCGTGATCTATAGCGATCCCGATACTCCCGGCAATGCCATCCGATTCTTCACGAAACGTAACAGCGGCCCCTTCTACCCCGCCCGCAACTCCGTGGTCGACGACCAGGTGTTCAACGGCGCCCAGAATGCCGAATACCCCATCGCAGTAGGCTCCGAGCGGAAAGCCGGGGGCTTCGACGACAGCACCGGCTACGTCTTCAAAGGCGATACGGTGACCCTGCGCTGGTGCGCCATCGACCGGGCCTCCTACAATTTCTTCAGCACTTACGAATTTTCCATCGGGACGATCGGCAACCCGTTTTCATCCCCGATCAATGTGCGGACCAATATCGACAACGGTGCGCTGGGCGTCTGGGTGGGCTATGGCTCTTACTATAAGACCATTGTCGTTCCGAAATAAGCCGTTCCCTAACTTGCGGCACTTTTACTTACATGACCACTATGCCTGAAACCGAGAAGGTTCACTGCCTCATCATAGGATCCGGTCCGGCCGGATATACCGCAGCTATCTACGCGGCACGCGCAAATCTCAAGCCTGTCCTCTACCAGGGCCTGCAGCCCGGCGGCCAATTGACCATCACTACGGAAGTGGAGAACTATCCCGGCTATCCGGAAGGCATCATGGGGCCGCAGATGATGATCGACTTTGAAAAGCAGGCCACCCGCATGGGTGCGGATATCCGCTGGGGCCTGGCCACCAAGGTCGATTTCCGCGAGCGTCCCTACAAGGTGGAGATCGACGAGGAGAAGATCATCGAAGCGGACTCCGTCATCATTGCGACCGGAGCTTCCGCAAAATGGCTGAATATAGAAAGCGAGCAGCGCCTGAACGGACACGGCGTCAGCGCCTGCGCGGTCTGCGACGGCTTTTTCTTCAAAGGCCAGGAGGTCGCGATCGTAGGCGCGGGCGATACGGCCTGCGAGGAAGCGCTGTACTTGAGCAAGCTTTGCAGCACCGTGCACATGCTCGTCCGCCGCGGTGAGATGCGCGCAAGCAAGATCATGCAGGACCGCGTGCTGAAGACCGGCAATATCAAGGTGTACTGGCATTCGGAAACGGACGAGGTGCTCGGCGGCCAGAAGGTGGAAGGGCTCCGCATCAGGAACGTAAACACCGGCGAGACGCAGGACATCCCGGTGAAGGCCTTCTTCGTGGCGATCGGCCACGAGCCGAATTCAAAGATCTTCAAGGGCTGGCTGGACATGGATGAGCAGGGTTACCTGATCACGGTGCCGGGCTCGACCAAGACCAATGTCCCGGGCGTTTTCGCGGCCGGCGACGTACAGGACAAGATCTACCGCCAGGCCGTCAGCGCAGCCGGCAGCGGCTGCATGGCCGCGCTCGATGC
>JASLDA010000408.1 GCA_030151745.1 Chitinophagaceae bacterium
CACCGCGATCGCCGGGATCAGCGTGGAGCGGAAGTCCTGCAGGAAGAGGAATACGACCAGGAATACCAGGATGAAGGCTTCCACCAGGGTATGCTCCACCTGCTCGATGGATTGGTCCAGCGCGCTTTTGGTATTGTAAAGGATGTTGTATTTAATGCCTTTCGGGAAATGCGCGGAGGCTTTTTTCATGAACTCCTGGATGGCGACCTGGATCTCGTTCGAGTTGGACCCGGCCAGCTGGAATGCGGCCATGTCTATGCCGGGCTTCCCGTTGATGCGGGTATGGCTCGAATAGCTGTAGGCGCCGAGCTCTACCCGGGCCACGTCTTTGAGCCGCAGCGCGGAGCCGTCGGCATTGCTGCGAATAACGATGTTGCCGTAGTCTTCCGGCTTATTCAGCTTCCCTTTGTACTTAATGATGTATTCGAATGCTTCCGTACTGTTCTCGCCGAAGCGGCCGGGAGCGGCTTCCAGGTTCTCGTCCTGGATTGCCGCAGCGACCTCCTGCGGGCTGAGCTTGTAAGCGGCCATCTGCGCGGGGTTGAGCCAGACGCGCATGGAATAGTCCTTATTGCCGCCGAAGATCATAGCCTGACCGACGCCGGGGATCCGTTTGATCTCGGGGATCAGGTTGATATAGGCGTAATTGGTCATGAAGGTCTGGTCGTAGGCCTTCGGGTCGTCGCTGTAGAGATCCACGACCATCAGCAGGCTGTTCTGCTGTTTGGCGGTGGTGATGCCGGCCTGCACCACTTCTGCCGGCAGCTGGCTCGTGGCCTGCGCCACGCGGTTCTGTACGTTCACGGCCGCCTGGTCGGGATTGGTGCCCAGCCTGAAGTAGACGGTGATGGCGAGCGTGCCGTCGTTGCTCGCCGTGGAGCTCATGTAGCTCATGCCTTCCACGCCGTTGATGGATTCTTCGAGCGAAGGCGCTACGGAGCGCAGGATGGTCTCTGCATTTGCACCGGGATAGACCGCGGTTACCAGCACTGCCGGGGGCGCGATATCGGGAAAGCGTTCCAGGGGCAGGTTCGTAAGCCCCAGCACGCCAAGTATGACGAGGAGTATAGAGACGACGGTCGCCAGGACCGGCCGCTCTATGAATTTTCTGAACATGGTATTGTTGTCTTGAATGCCCTGCAGATGGCAAGGCGGTGATCAGGGAGGCGGGCATGCCTGATAGCATGGCTGTGCTGCAGCGCATATCAGGCATATCCTGTCGTCGTCGGGACCGTCTATTTTCTCATCGAAAGCTGCTCGTTCTTTTTCGGCGCGACCGGCTGGATCACCACGCCGTCCTGCAGGTGATCGAGGCCGTTGTATACGATCCGGTCTCCGGGCTTCACGCCGTCTTCCACGAGGTAGTTCGGGCCGTTCTTGCCGATAATCCGGATCGGAGACTTGGTTACTTTGTTGCTGTCGCCCAGCTTGTAGACAAAGACTTTGTCCTGCATGTCCATTGTCGCGGAGGCAGGGACCAGGATCGCGCCGGCGTGCTGCATCGCCATCCGCACCCGGCCGGTATTGCCGGAGCGCAGCAGGCCCTGCGGGTTCGGGAAGGATGCGCGGAGCGTGATTGCTCCGGTGGTCTTGTTGAACTGCCCGTCGACCATGGTTACCCGGCCGGGCTCGCCGTAGATGGAGTTATCGGCCAGGATCAGCGATACGGGCGGCATCGCTTTGATCTTGTCGTCGACGGCGCTGCCGGGGTACTGCGCTTTGAGGCGGATGAAATCGGTCTCGCTGAGGGAGAAGTAGGCATAGACCTCGCGCACGTCGGAGAGCGTGGTAAGCGCTTCCGGATCGGCGCGGCTCACCAGGCTTCCCTGCTTTTTCGGCAGCCGGCCGATATAGCCGCCGACCGGAGCCTTTACGATGGTATATCCGAGGTTGATCTGCGCAGCGGCCACGGCAGCCTTGGCCTGCTCTGCATTGGCCATGGCCAGCTGCTTCGCTGCCACGGCCGATTTAAGCTGAACGGGAGAGACCACACGGCTCTGCACCAGGGGCGTGATCTTGTCGATCTCCAGCTGGGTGGTGGTTATGGCGGCCTCGGCGGCATGCAGGCTGGCGGCCGCGCTGTTGTACTGCTCGCGGAAGGGTAGGTCGTTGATGCGGAACAAGGGCTGGCCGGCCGTGACGAAGGCTCCTTCGTCTACCAGGATCTGGGTGAGGCAGCCTTCGACCTGCGGGCGGATCTCGACGTTCACCTTTCCTTCGATAGAGGCGGTGTACTCGTTTTCGGTAACGGCGTCGCCGGATGCTATGGTCACGACTTCTGTCGGGGGTGGGGGAGTTGCAGCCCGCTGATCCGGGGCGGTCTTGCAGCCAAATAGTAACAGCGCGGGCAGAAAATATAACAATGACTTCATGATGATAAGCTATTTAACGGCGTTAAGTGAATAGAGGATAATAGGGCGGCTGTGCGGGTTTGCAACAGCTGGCTTTTATGAATGAGCCGAAGGCGAGGCGGATCAGTCGGCTATCGTGCGGGTAATGCCGCTGATGGCGCTTTTCAGGATCTGCATGTTTATTTCGTCCGTAGTGCCTTTACGGACGATGTTGATGGAGACGAGGCCGTGAACAATGGACCAATATGTATAGTACCACCTGCATATTTCGTCTCTGGTCAGCGGCCGGTCCGGGCGCAGCGCGGCGATTGTATCACCATAGAGGGCGTAGTGCAAATCCGCTTCCTCCATGTTTTGCGGCATGCAGAAGCAGCTCATTTCAACGCCGTACATCACCTGGTAGTATTCTTTCTCGGCGAATGCGAAGTCCCAGTAGGCCATCCACATGGCTTCCAGCTGCCGGGCAGGCAGCCGGTGCCGGCTTTTGGCCTTGACGATCCGGTCGTACAGGAGCCGGTAGCCCTGCCGGGTAAGCTCCAGCAGGATCGCCTCCTTATTGGTAAAGTACTCGTAGATGATGGGCGCGGTGTATTCGATCGCGTCCGCGATCTTCCGCAGGCTCAGGGCCTGCCAGCCTTCCTCTTTCACGATCTGCAGCGCAGCCGTCAGGATCTTATTCCTTGTCTCTTCCTTCAGCCGCTGGATCCGTTCTCTGCTGGCCATGACTCCAAATACCGTTTAAATCGTTTAACGCCGTTAGGCAAACCTAAGACGCATTTTGTTCCCGCCGCGCTTCGGTCAGAATAGAAAGCGCGAATAGGGGCCTCCGGATATTCGATAATCTCCCGGAGGAATCGTTCGCTACCGCTCAAAAGCGCTCTCCTGCCCGGGCCTGGCCAATATGATGAAAATGATCAGGCTCGCTCCCTGACCCGCGCGGTGCTGAGCATGCATCCCGGCGCGGGTAGCAGCGCTACCGGACATGAATTTTCAGGCTTGCCTGCACCGCCATACCTTCGGTGCGCCTTGCTAAACGGAATTTCCATGAATCAATCACAGAAGGATTATAGCAGCATCAGTCCCTCCGCGAAGTCGCTGTTGCTGCTGAAAGGCTATACCAATATTCCTTATGCCCGGGAGACGGCAGGGCTTATGCAAGCGGGGGAAATCTTCGAGCTGGATTTCGACGCCAAGGACTTTTGGTTCTGGATCCGGGTGATGCACTTCGAGATGCGCTACTGGAGCATCGATCAGCTGCTGCGGCAGGCTGGCAACAGGAATATCCTGGAGCTGTCGTCGGGCTATTCCTTCCGTGGTCTGGATCTCTGTGCCGGGAACGCCAGTATTCATTATATCGATACTGACTTGCCTGAAGTGGTCGAGACCAAAAAAGACATGATCGCACAGCTGCAGCTTGATAAAGACCTCAAGGGAATCTTCGAGCTGCTGCCCCTGAATGCTATGGACGGGGCCGCGTTCGATAAGGTCGTGTCCAGGTTTGGCACGGAGCCGCTCAGCATCGTTAACGAGGGTTTGCTCATGTACCTTAGCATGGATGAGAAGGCGCAGCTCTGCCGGACGATCCATGCTGTGCTGAAAGCGCGCGGCGGTTGCTGGATCACCGCGGATGTCTATGTGAAGCGCTCGGAGGAAATGCGCGCGGAGATCCCGCAGACGGCCGGGGAAAAAACCTTCTTCGAGCAGCACCGGATCGAGGCGAATAAGTTCGATAATTATGACGCCGCCCGGATCTTCTTTGAAAGCCAGGGCTTCGAGATCGTCGCGGAGGCGGTGCCGGACTATCAGAGCCTGAGTATCATGCCGCAGCTTCAGAAGGTGTTGTCGGAGGAGGTCCGTAACAGCAAGGAGCCGCCTCCCAAGGTACAGGCTACCTGGATGCTGCGCGCGAAATGAGGCGGTGCCAGCTACGACAGGAGCTGGAGCAATTAAGCAGATCGTATCCCGGTAGCTTGCAAATGAGCTTTCCCTCGGTGCTTCAGATATAGATGCTTAGGAAATTGGTACTTCAGATCAACTTTTTTGTCGCCCTGCCTAGGGGCTTCCAGCTTAGAGAGGAAGATGCTTTCGGCATGACAACAAAGATTGGGAACAGCACGTAGCCCCTGATGTACGGTAACCACAAGCAATACCGCATGTGCTGAGGGGCTTCCGGGCCAAAATGAAGAATCCTTGCAGAAGGGCAAAAGCAGGCTAGCTCCATAAGGTCATCGGAGTTGTCCTGCCGGCCGGGGCGCAGGAGGCGTTGCCCAAGG
>JASLDA010000468.1 GCA_030151745.1 Chitinophagaceae bacterium
AGCACAGGTTCGGGCGAACGGAAGTCGAACCGCGAGCCGAAAGCCCCGGGAGCGCCTTCCTTCCCCACCCCGCTCTTCGACAAGCTCAGGATGCCCTTGGGGAATGGACAACGCAGATTCCATTGTCGTCTCTCTGATGACTGCAGCGCAGCATCAAACCTCGTGTAAACCACCGGCTGCAAACCAACAAACTGCCCCGCATACGCGAGGCAGCCTGTCATACAGGGCGGAACGCCCTGTCGTCCGGAAGCCGGACCGATCCCAATCTGAGTAGTTATCTGAGTATCAGGAGCGGCCCGGAGCGATTCTTACGCCGCAGGCGATTCCGCGGCCTGCTTCTGCATCACGTAAAACTCCTGGGCGACGATATCCGTATAGTACTTACGTTGCCCGTCATTCCCGGTATAGTTCCGGTGCTCGAGACGGCCTTCGATAAAGACCTCGGCGCCTTTGTCCACGCCCTGCGCCGCCCGCTCCGCGAGCCGGCCCCAGGCAGTGACGGTATGCCACTGCGTTTCCGTGACCCACTCGCCTTTGGCGTTCTTATAGCTTTCCGCAGTCGCGACCCGGAGCCGGGCCATCGTACTGCCGTTTTCGATCTTCTTTATTTCCGGCGCCGCACCGAGGCGGCCGATCAGCTGTACTTGATTCTTGCTAAAGCTCATGATTCATTCTTTACCCGGAATTCCTTCCGGTCGATTCTTTAATTGTTCTTTTGATTCGTCGATTCCAGGCGCACACCGGGTACAAATTGTCGTCCGTATTCCGATTCCACACACGTGATAGCACAGGGTTCGAGGTTTATAGGGGCTGCGGGTGTCGCGACTACCACAATGCAAATGAACAACCGCTGCAGGCGCCAAGCCGGATGATAGTCGCTTATTGGCGGATGTAAGCGATTGTAAGCGTTTGTAAACGGCTGAATATTTCGTATTTTCAATCCTGCAACGAAAGCAGTCAACGAAGCGGATCATGACAACAGCAGAAAGGCGCAGCTGCCAGCAGTGCGGGAAGAGCTTACAGGGCCGGAGCGATAAGAAGTTCTGCGACGACTATTGCCGGAATGCGTTCAACAACCGGAGAAACTCGGAGCGGAGCAATTTTATGCGGACCGTGAACAACACGCTGCTGAAGAACCGGCGGATCCTTGAAAGCCTGCTGCGGCCCGGCGAGGAGCTCATCAAATGCAACCGGCAGAAGCTGGCCGAGCAGGGCTTCGACTTCCGCTACCTGACGCATCAATACCAGAACAAGAAAGGCCAGATCTACAACTTCTGCTACGAATACGGCTACCTGCCCCTGGAAGGTGACTATATCCTGATCGTCCACCGGAAATCGGAATAGAGAAAGATAAGTGGGAGCCTCAGCGGCGGCCGGCCCGCGAATGGGTTTCGCGGAACCGGCACCAAGCCGGATCAATGCTCGATCCGCAGCTGGTATTTGTCCAGGAGGCTCAGCACTTCGGGCAATGAAAACTTCGCCCCTTTCAGCCTGGTGCGCTCCGGGTCGAGACGGTAGCCGCGGGCGGTCCGGAGATCGGCCTTGCGGAGATCGGCGCCGGTAAAATCCGAGTCGCGCAGATCGCAGTTCCCGAAAACCGCCTCGCGCAGATCGGCATTGCCGAAGTCGGCTTCGGCGACCGAGCAGTTTTTCAGCTGCGCCTGCGGCATCGCCACTTTGTGGAATACGCACTGATCCAGGATGCAATCGATGAACTCCGCATCGAGCCCGAAGCCGCTGCATTGATCGAAGCGCAATCCCAGCATCTTGCAACCCTCGAAACGCGTCTCGCGGAACGAGCTGTCCGAAATCAACGCCAGGCTCAGGTTGCAGGCCTCGAAGCGGCAACCGATGAAGCGGCTGTGCTGCATATCCGCGGCACCGAACTCGCACTGCCGGAAAACGCAGCTCTCATATATCCCGGCGGCGAACTTCCGGTCCCGGAAGTCCAGACGCACGAATTCCTGATCTTCAAACTGGGCTTCGGGCATGGCAGCAAAAGTACCTGCATTCCGGGCATACGACGCACCGGCCGGCACCTGCAGTGGGTTTCCTGCCGCCCGCCTCCGTTCAAACCAGGACACGATCACGTCCGGCAAGGATCCGATTATTCCCGCTTTTGCAAACGATAATTACGGTTTAAACAAACGCCCGGATAAGCGCCGGCGGAAGTTTGCGCCGCATTTTCATCACACAAAACATGAGGATAATTAGACAAGCAGCTATACTTATGGCGTTCACGGCACTGCAACTGCCGGCGGCCGCCCAGACCAGCAATACCGGCGCCATCAGCGGGACCATTCTGCTGAACGATGCAAGCCCGGCCAGGAATGTGCCGGTCTACATGGACGGCCAGGCGAGCGACGTGCGCACCGACGCCGAAGGCCGGTTTACGATCGAGCATGTTTCCGCTGGCAGGCATAAGCTCCGCGTAGCCCTGGACGGCTACCGCCCGGTAAACCGAGAGGTGGACGTGATGGCAGGGAATACGGAGAGCACCCAGCTGGAGTTGGAGCTGAACCAGCGCCAGCTCGAAGAAGTGACCGTGCGCAGCGGCTCCGCCTACAAGAGCAATATGCCCTCTTCCACGCTGCGCCTGAACGAGCCCCTGCAGGAAATCCCGCAGAACATCCAGATCATCACCAATAAGGTCATCGCCGACCAGCAGGTCACCAGCCTTAGCGACGGCCTGATCCGCAACGTAAGCGGCCTTACGCGCCTCGAGCACTGGGCCGATATCTACACCCGCGTGAACATGCGGGGCGGCCGCGCCGCGGCATTCCGCAACGGCATGAACGTAACGTCCAGCTGGGGCCCGCTGACCGAGGACATGAGCTTCGTGGACCATATCGAGTTCGTTAAAGGCCCTGCCGGCTTCATGATGTCCAACGGCGAGCCCGCCGGCCTCTACAACGTCGTGACCAAGCGCCCGACCGGGCAGACCAAAGGCGAGGTCGGGCTGATGATGGGCAGCTACGATTTCTACCGCGCCACCGTCGACCTCGACGGCAAGTTCGACAAGGAGGGCAAGGTGCTGTACCGCCTGAACCTGATGGACCAGACCAAGGGCTCGTTCCGGCCGTACGAGTACAACGACCGCTACAGCATCGCCCCGGTCCTCAGCTACAAGCTCGACGACAAGACGACGCTAACTGCCGAATACGTACTGCAGCATATGAAGACCTCCAACGTAGGCAGCTTCTACGTGTTCTCAACCGAGGGCTATGCAAGCCTGCCACGCAATTTCACCATAGCCGATCCGGGACTCCCGCCTTCGGTCATCAATGACCACAGCGCAACGGTGAACCTCACGCACCAGTTCAATGCCGAATGGAAGCTCAGCGCGCAGGCCGCCTACTACAACTACCAGGCCCGCGGGGAGTCCATGTGGCCAAGCTACGTCGATTCCGCGGGCAATATGATCCGCAGCGTCTCCATCTGGGACGCCTCCAATATTATGAGGTTCGGGCAGGTGTTCGTGAACGGCAATTTCCAGACCGGCATCGTGAAGCACCGTGTGCTCGGCGGCCTGGACCTCGGCACGAAGGGCTATATGGCCGACTGGAACCAGGCCCATGATCTGGACTCCGCAGGCGCCTATTTCAACGTGTACGACCCGAGCTACGGCGCCCCAGTCAATGGCTATCCGGAGTTCGACCGCAGCCGCGATCTGCGCCAGCGGGCAGGCCGATATGCCGTACTTACGCAGCGTTATACCGGCCTTTACCTGCAGGACGAGCTGGGCTTCCTGGATAACCGCGTCCGCCTGACCCTGGCAGGCCGCTACACTACGGTTCAGGACAATTCCTACGGCACCCTCACCGAAGGCAAGCGCTTCACCCCCCGTGTCGGGCTCAGCGTCAACGCGACCCGAAGCACGGCCGTCTATGCGCTCTTCGATCAGAGCTTCGTACCCCAGACCGGTATCCGCCGCGACGGGAGCAAGGTCCTTCCGGTCACCGGCAACAACCTGGAGGCAGGCGTAAAGCAGGACTTCTTCAACGGCAAATGGAACGCCGGCCTGTCCGTATACCGCATCCTGCAGAACAATCAGACGACGTCCGATCCTTCGAACAAGCCGGGTGAAAACTACGTCGTGCAATTCGGCCAGACCAGGACGCAGGGCATCGAGCTCGATATCCGCGGCCAGATCCTGCCGGGCCTGAGCGTGGTAGCTAACTATGCATATACCGACAACGTGATCTCCAAGGCCGATACCAGCGAGGCAATGCAAGCTACCATCGGCAACAAGGTTCCGGGCTATGCGGCACACACGGCGAACGCCTGGCTGACGTACCGCATCCAGACAGGCGTTCTTAAAGGCCTCGGCATCAACGGCGGCTTCAGCTTCCAGGGCGACCGAACGACATGGAGCTGGGGTGCGCCGGGCGAGAAGAACCTCCCGGACTACTTCCGCCTGGACGGAGGCCTGAGCTACGAGCGGGGTAAGCTAAGCGTTACGGCGAACGTCTTCAATATCCTCGATACCTATCTCTACAGCGGCGCTTACTACGCCTACCTGAAGGCTTATTACTGGCAGGCGGAGGCCGGACGCAACCTGCGGCTCGGCGTGAACTACCGCTTCTGATTTGTATATGCGGCTCAGGAAAACGATACGCATCGTGCACCTCTGGCTCGGATTTGCGTCCGGGCTGTTGGTTTTTTTGCTCGGACTCACGGGCGCGATCCTGGTTTTCGAGCAGGAGTTCGAGAGCCTGCAGCCGTACCGCAGGGTCGCCGTCATGGATAAGCCCATTCTTCCGCCCAGCGCGCTGTCGGCCTTCGGCTTGAGCACGCTGGGCATGGGAAAGGAGCTCGTCAGCCTGGATTATGGAGAGAAAGGGAAAGCAGCCCTGGGTTACTTCTACAACCAGGACTCATACTACCAGGTCTTCCTGGATCCATATACCGGGAAGGTGCTGAAGAAGAAAGACATGAGCCGGGATTTCTTCCGGGTCGTGATCGCGCTGCATTACAACCTGCTGCTGCCCGTGGAGATCGGGCAGCCAGTCATTGCAACTGCGACGCTGGTATTCGTGCTCATGATGATCACCGGGATCGTACTCTGGTGGCCCAGGAACCGGGCCGCGCGCAGGCAGCGGTTCAGCGTGAAATGGAATGCGAAATGGCGCCGCGTGAACTACGACCTGCACAATGTCGGCGGATTCTACATGAGCTGGATCGCTATCTTCATCGCGATCACCGGCCTCGTGATGGGCTTCACCTGGGTGGCAGACGGCATCTACCGGATCAGCAACGGCGGCAAGCCGATGCCTGCGGCTGTCACGATCGCCTCGGATACGACGCAGACTGCAAGGGTTGCGCAACCAGCCGATCGGCTCTGGGCCCGGTACCTGCCGCGGCTGAAACCGGGTCAGAGCCTGGGCCTGCAGTTCCCTTCCGCCCCCGGGTCGGACATCGGCATCAGTATCAATCATCGTCCCGTCACCTTCTACAAACAGGACGTCCTGCACTTCGATCAATACAGCCTGAAGCCGATCCCCGGCAACAATGTCTACGACGGCAGGTATTCGGAGATCAGCGCAGCGGCGAAGCTGCGGCGGATGAACTACGATATCCACG
>JASLDA010000513.1 GCA_030151745.1 Chitinophagaceae bacterium
ACGGCATTCGCGTCCTGCCGGTGGACGTGCGCCACAGCGACTGGGACTGCACGCTGGAATTCCCGCATGGCGATACCGCGGCGGATCCCGCGGTCCGCATGGGACTGCGCATGGTCAACGGCTTCAGCGAAAGCATTGCCGGCGATATCGTCGCGGCGCGGAGACGACGCCCGTTCCTCGATGCCGGCGACCTCGTCCGCCGCACCGGACTGGATCGCCGCCAGCAGGGATTGCTTGCCGATGCCGGTGCATTGCGCGGACTGTCCGGGCATCGTCATCGCGCGCGCTGGGAGTTGTCGGGCATCGAGCGCGCATTGCCCTTGTTCGACGGCATCCCGGAAACCGCCGAGGATCGCCAGGCGATTCCGCTGCCCAATGCGGGCGAAGAGCTGCTGGCGGATTACGCCATGACCGGCACCACCCTCGGCCCCCACCCCCTGCGCCTGATCCGCGCGCAGCTGAAGGCGCGGCGCTGCCGGCGCTCGTCCGAACTCGCGGGTTTTCCCCATGGCCAAAACGTGCGTTTCGCCGGACTGGTCACCATGCGCCAGTGCCCCGGGACCGCCAAGGGCGTCACTTTCATCACTCTCGAGGACGAGGACGGCATGGTCAATGCACTGGCCTGGCAGGCGGTGGCCGAACGCCAGCGCCGCGTGTTGCTGGGATCACGCCTGCTGGCGATCGATGCGCGGCTGGAACGCGTGGATGGCGTCCAGCACCTGATCATCCAGCGGATGGAGGACTACACGCCACTGCTGGCGGGACTGCGGCAGAAGAGCCGCGATTTCCACTGAACCTCAGACGCCGAACGGGAAGGTATCGGGGACACGGTCCCCGGGTGTCGCCGCGACATCCACCGCATGCACCGCCTGCGTGCGATCGAACCAGGCATAGCCGTCGAACTGGCGCGGCAGCAACACGCGGGCGTAATGGCTCAGGTACTCGGTATCGGGCCGGTAGATGACGCCGATGAAGCGCTCCGGCCGCGGCGCCGATAACGCATCGCGCAGATCGTCGTCGAGCGCTTCCATGTCGAGCAGGAAACTCGCCAGGCCGGTCTGGTGGCACAACGCTTCCACGCTGCCATCCAGCGAAGGCCGCACCCGCATCACCCCGGCCTCGCCGTCCCACTCGTGCGCCGCCATCACCGTGCCGTCGTGGGTGCCGAACCCGACCAGCGCCGCGGCTTCGCCGTAGCGGTCGCGGCACAACTGGCCGATGTTGATCTCGTCGCGCACCGCGCCCATCTCCGTGTTCGCGGCGTCGCCGATGTGCGAGTTGTGCGCCCAGACGATGCCCTTCGAATCGGGACCGTAGGCTTCGAGCAGCAGGTCGAGGGTCTCGAACATGTGGCTGTCGCGGGCATTCCAGCTCTCGGGACCGGCGTAGTACATCAGGCGGTAATAGCGCTCCGCCGCCGCGACCAGGCGCGCGCTGTGCGCCGCATCCAGCAGCGCGCCGCGGGCACGCCCTTCGCCGAACTCGACCAGGTGGCGCTGCAGCATCTCCATGCACTGCGCGACCACTGCCTTTTCGCAATCCGCATGGCCGCGCGCCAGCGCGACCTGTCCATAGCCCGCGGGCTCCTTCTGCCAGGGCATCAGGCAGCCATAGCGCTCGCGCGCGACCTTCGCCGCCTCGGGATCGTGCTGGTCCAGGTACGCGAGCACCGTGGTGATCGCCGCCGACAGGTTGTAGATGTCGAGCCCATGGAAGCCGACGCGCGAATCCGCGTCGCGCCCGGCGTTGAATTCGCGCATCCAGCCGACGAAGCCCGCGAACTCCCGGTTGCGCCACATCCAGCGCGGAAACCGCTGGAACGGCTGCTGGCGGGGTCCGGCCGCAGCCACCTCGCCGCCGATCAGGGCATCCACCGCCGCGGCATCGGGCCAGTCGGCCTCGACCGCAACGAAATCGAATCCATGCGTCTCCACCAGTCGCCGCGAGATCGCCGCGCGGGCACGATAGAACTCGCTGGTACCGTGGGAACACTCGCCGAGCAGCACCACCCGCTTGCCGGCGTAACGATCGAACGACTCGGCGAACGACGAATCCTCCAGCCCGGGCAGCGGAATCGCCCCGCGGGCGACGCGCTCATGGAGCTCCACGGCGATCAGCCGACGCGGTCGCGTGCCGCTTCCTCGCCCGACATGCGGGCGCAATTCGCGCAGCAATACATGGCGTCGCCGCCCTCGATGCCGTGACCGATGATCCTGCAATGACAATGCGCGCAGGTCGGGGCGAGTTTGTGAATGGCGCATTCGAAGGAGTCGAATTCGGACTCCCCGCCATTCCCGTCACGAATCGTGAAGGTCTTGTCGTACGTGTTGCCGCAGACGGAACAGGTTCCCATGGCTGGCTCCCATCGGTGGACCTCGACCGTACAAGGCGCAGATGTCGCCGGGCGTGAAATTTCCGATGCAACGGAATTAACCCGCCACCGGGAAATCACCGCCATTTCAATGAAAAGCCCGCCGGGCGGCGGGCTTTCATCAGTGCATCGACTGGACTCCGGGTCACCAGCAACCCGCGGTCGCGGGCGACTTGGTCCCGGCCTGGTTGATCGACAGCGTCCCGCATGAATCCGACGCCTGCGCACCCGTGGGGGTTGCACTGATCGTGTACGTGGTTGCGGTGGACGCCGTCGTGGTCACCGTGTAGTACGGCGTGGTCGCGCTGTCACAGGTGAAGCTGGTCGGCGCGCCAGAGGCGTTGTACGCCAGCTGCGTCGTGTAGAACCGCTCCATCTGCTGGGTCGCCGTGACCGCGCAGGCAGCCCCGCCGGCCCGCCTGGACTTGCGCACGTGTTGCAGGTAGCTCGGCACCGCGATGGACGCCAGGATCCCGACGATCGCGACCACGACCATCAACTCGATCAACGTGAATCCGCGTGCGCGGCGCAAGCTGTTCATCAATTGCCCTCCAGTTCGACCCAACCGGCTCGTTTCCAGATGGTATATCGCCTGAGGCTGTTGGGAATGCCTCCTCCCGTCCCTCCGGTGATCACCACTTCCGGGTTGACATTGGGCGCCGTCGGCATTCCGTTGCCCAGGTTCACCGAACCCACGGGCAGATTGGTACCGCCGCTGCCGACCGCGGAATCATCGGTTTGGCCGTTGCCATCGAGATCGAAGAAGGACCTCAACCCACTGGTCCCCGTGAATGCGTTCAGCGCATTGAGATAGCCACTGCCATCCGCACCGCAGCCGACGCCGACGGGAACCATGCTCGCCGTCAGGAGGAAGCCTGCCGTGACCTTGG
>JASLDA010000495.1 GCA_030151745.1 Chitinophagaceae bacterium
AATGGAGGTGACACCTTGAATGGAGGTGACACCTTGAATGGAGGTGTCACCTTGAATGGAGGTGTCACCTTGAATGATTTCATCCGGGAACAGGGCCTTTCGTCCTTGCAATCGGCTCGTTTGTCAGAAGGTCGTCCGGGCGGCGCCGGCAAGGCTGATATTGCATTGCATTATGTCCGCTGACAGATATCCTCCCCTCGAGCCCGGCAGGCTTTATCATATCTACAATCGTGGAAACAACAGCCAGGACGTGTTCCACTCCGACTTTGAGGCCAATTGCTTCCTCCAACGTTGGGAGCGATTTATCTCCCCGGTCGCAGAAACTTTTGCCTACTGCCTGATGAAAAACCATTTTCATTTTGCAATAAGAATCCGCGAAACCATCTGCCGGCCTGAGATAAACGAGATTGAAGCGCTCAGCATTAAAGAAACCAAGAGCCATTTTTCCAGGTTCTTCACTTCATTTGCCATGGCGCTGCATACGGTCAAAGGCACAAACGGAGCCGTATTCAAGCGACGGTTCCAACGTCGCGAAATTGAAACGGAGGACCAGTTCCGCCGCCTGGTCGCCTACATCCTTTTCAACCCGCAAAAACACCGGATCTCAAAAGACTGTACGAATTATCCCTATGGCTCTTACCGGTTTATCGGGAAAGAACCGCCCGAAATGCTTGCACAGGCCGAGCTGCTCCGGTTGTTCGGCGGACAAAAGGAACTGGAGTCCTACCTGCACCTGTATCAGGAACACTATTTCCCCGCTGCGCTGCTGATTCAGCCGCCCGCCCTCAGGCCTCCAGCAACCGGCTCACATCTACTCGGATCTCCCGGAGCGACTCTGCGATCTGGCTCAGGCTGATATTGCCGCTCGGCACCGTCTCGCTGACGTAGCTGACGAATTTCCAGATTTCCAGTATGTCGGACACCTGCACGTCGTAAGGCTGGAATTCTTCGTAGTTCAGCGATTTCAGCCGCAGCGTCCGCGCCGTTGCTATATGATTTTCAACCTGCTTGAACACGAAATCCGCGCCCGCGCTTTTCAGAACGAGCACGCACAGGGTATCTTTCTTTATCGAGGCCCAGTCCTGCACGTATTCGGATATAATCAGCGCGCCCTCAGGGATCGGCAACATAGACCGGCCGGTCGTCGGGAACATGCGGTATGTCCTGGACGGCGGCAGCTGCGGCATTGAGAACCGGGGCAGCGAAGCGATGAACTCCGGGTCGGAATGGCCGGCGACATAGCCCGCCCGGGCGGCGATCGGGACGTACTCTATATTCTCCCGGTTGTCCCGGTCCACCGTCGTCGCCAGGACCCGGAGCTTGCTGCCCGTCATAAAGGCATCGTTGCCGGCCTCGAGCTCCCGCAGCTTCATCTCCGAAAGATTCCGCAGATCCACTTTCAGCAGGGTATCGATGCTGAGCTTGAAGTACTCCGAAAATGCGATCAGGTCTTCCGCTACGGGATTGACGGTCTTGCCGTTTTCGTGCGCATTCAGCTTAGCCCGGGTAATGCCCAGTTTCTCTGCCAGCTCATCCTGGCTCCAGCGTTTGCGGGTGCGCAGGAATCGCAGGTTGGTCGCCCAATAGATCGCTCCGGTACTCATGATGCTGCTTTTGATAACGTAAAAATGCGGCTAATGATCTCAAAGATAGGATTCAAAAGCTGTTCGGGGGCGCTTTTTATTTTTTAAACAACATTTACACATTCGGCTGCCCGCTCTCCTTAGCTACCTTTACGCCCGTGCAGCAACAGCCCAGACGTCTGGCCATACTCGGGTCAACCGGTTCCATAGGGACCCAGGCCCTGGAGGTCGTCAGCGCTCATCCCGGTTTTTTCGACGTGGAGGTACTCTCCGCGCATTCCAACGCCACCCTGCTGATCGAGCAGGCGCGGCGATTCCAGCCTAATGCCGTCGTCGTTACCAGCGAGTCGAAGTACGGAGACGTGAAAGCGGCGCTGGCGGATCTCCCGATCAAGGTGTTTGCGGGGCAGGATGCCCTGGCAGACGTGGTCCAGTGGGATTCGGTCGATGTCGTGCTGGGCGCGATCGTCGGCTTCGCCGGTCTCCGCTCGACCCTGGCGGCCGTCGACGCCGGCAAGATGATCGCCCTGGCCAATAAGGAGACGCTGGTCGTGGCCGGGGAGCTGGTCATGCCGCGCGCCTTCGAAAAACGAGCCCGTATCGTGCCGGTCGACAGCGAGCACAGCGCTATTTTCCAGTGTATCGTCGGCGAGCAGCTGGACAGCATCGAAAAGGTGATTCTCACAGCCTCCGGCGGGCCCTTCCTGGGCCGCAAGCCGAATTACCTGGTCAATGTAAAGGCCTCGCATGCGCTGCAGCACCCGAACTGGTCCATGGGCGCGAAGATCACGGTCGATTCCGCCACGCTCATGAACAAGGGCCTGGAGATGATCGAGGCGAAATGGCTGTTCGGGCTCGATAACGAGCAGATCGACGTCGTCGTTCATCCCCAGAGCATCGTGCATTCCCTGGTGCAGTTCACGGACGGGTCGCTCAAGGCGCAGCTCGGCCTGCCGGATATGAAGCTGCCGATCCAGTATGCGCTCGGCTGGCCGCAGCGCCTGCCGAACGATTTCAAGCGGTTCAGGTTCAAGGATTTCTCCAAGCTGGAATTCGACGAGCCGGACGTGAAGACTTTCCGCAACCTGGCCCTGGCCAAAGACGCGATGATCCGCGGCGGCAACGCCCCCTGCGTGCTGAACGCGGCGAACGAAATTGTCGTCAATGCCTTCCTGCAGAACAAGGTCGGCTTCCTGGAGATGAGCGATATCATCGAGCAGGTACTGGCGGCATTGCCCTTCCAGGATCAGCCGGATTTTGAGACTCTTTATGCCAGCGATGCGGAAGCCCGGGAGCGTGCGACCGAATTGCTGAAAAAAAGCCAGCTTTCATCTTACTGACGCGCCGGACGCATTCCGTGCATCAAAACTTACATTTGCGCAACTGCCGATCCCGTATTGATTGATTCTGTCTGATGTGGATTTGCCTTCGACGGGAGCGGCCGAATAAAATACCGACAATCCTTTGCATCCTCAACTCCTGCTAGCCGGTACCCAATGGGCGCAGCTTTTCGTCGCGCTGTCCATACTCATCCTCCTGCATGAATTCGGCCACTTCTTTTTTGCGAAGCTGTTCAAGACGCGGGTCGAAAAGTTCTACCTCTTTTTCGATTTCCTCTTCCCGCTGTCGGGAGTTCTGAACTTCTCCCTTTTCAAGATCCGCAAGGGAGAAACCGAATACGGCATGGGCTGGTTCCCCCTGGGCGGCTATGTGAAGATCGCCGGGATGGTCGACGAGAGCATGGACAAGGACGCGCTCAACGAGCCCCCCAAACCCTGGGAGTACCGCTCTAAGCCGGCCTGGCAGCGCTTGTTTATCATGCTCGGCGGCATCATCGTGAACATCCTGACCGCAATGGTCGTTTATATGTTCGTCTTCGGCATCTGGGGCGAGGAGTACTTGCCGGTGGAGAATGCCAAATATGGTATCATGACCGACAGCCTGGGCAAGAGCCTGGGACTGCGCAACGGCGACCAGGTGGTGAGCGTAGGTGGAAAGAAGATCGTGCGCTTCGAGGAGATCATGAAGACGCTGATCCTTAACGAAGCCAAATCGATCGAGGTGCGCCGGGACGGCCAGCTGCAGACTATCCGGATTCCTGCCGGGACCATCGGCAAGGTGATAGAAGGCGACAAGGGGCTTATCGAGACCCGTGTGCCCACAGTGATCGCCGAGGTAGTGCCCAAGATGGAAGCCGCCCGCATGAAGCTCAGGCCCGGAGACAGCGTGATCTCCCTGAACGGGCAGCCGGTCTTCTTCTTCGACGAATTCAAGGCAAAGGTCAACAGCATGCCCAATCAGCGCGTCCGGCTTTCCGTAATGCGCGGCTCCCAGCTTGCGGTGCTCGACGGAGTTGTGGATTCCAACGGGCAGCTCGGCCTGCTTCCCTACGGCCCGGGCCGCTATATGGAATATCAGAAAATCCGCTACGGCTTTGCTGAGGCCATAGGCAAAGGGTTTGCCTTTACCGGGCAGAGCTTTGCCGACTATTGGTCGCAGTTCAAGATGATCTTTACTTCCAAAGAGGTGAAGATCTCGAAGAGCGTCGGCGGCCTCGGCACCTTCGCCAAGATCTTCCCGACCGAGTTCCGCTGGGAAAGCTTCATGAAGCTGGTCGCCTTCGTCTCGATCGTGCTGGCATTCATGAATCTGCTGCCGATCCCGGGCCTGGATGGAGGTTATGTGATCTTCCTCCTCTACGAGCTCATCACCCGGCAAAAGGTCAGCGACAAGGTGATGGAACGGGCCACGACTGTAGGCCTGATCCTGCTGCTGGGCCTGATGCTCTACGCGAACGGCCTGGACATCGTGCGGGGATGGATGGGGAAGTAGCACTCCCGGTCGAATGATTGGACCGGCTGCTGCCTGAAAGACCAATTTGGGAATTGGTCAATTCGCCAATTAGTCAATTCGTCAATTGAAGCCGTCTGAATGACGTTTTGGGAGTGTTTCGTGGCAGGCAGGATTCATCGTCGATTCGCTAATTGGTCTCCCTTTGCCGCGAAGCGGCCTCTGCTCCTTTGCGGCTCTGCGGGAGCTGTTCCCAACATAATTCGCTCATTCGCCAATTGCACCTATCCGCCCAGGGCCAGCCGGAAGGTATTTACGTGCGCAGCTACGATGTCGCGCATATGCGCGCTGTAGCCTCCTCCCATAGTGACGCATACCGGCACTCCGTGCTGCTTGCAGGCTTCGAAGACGATGCGGTCGCGCTCCAGGCAATCGGCGCGGCTCAGGCCCAGTTTGCCGAACTTGTCCGTAGCCAGCACGTCCACTCCGGCGAGGTACATCACGATATCGGGGCGTATTGCTTGCAATAATGCCGGCAGGGTTTCCGTAATGACGTTCAGGTAGGTCCTGCCATCCGTACCGTCGGGCAGGGCGGTATCCAGGTCGCTGCGCTCTTTGCGGAAGGGATAGTTATGGGCTCCGTGCACCGACCAGGTAAAGACCCTGGGCTCATGCTCGAAGATCGCCGCGGTGCCGTTTCCCTGGTGCACGTCCAGGTCGACGATGAGCACCTGTTTTACGAGGTCCAGATGCAGCAGATAGTTCGCGGCGATGGCGAAGTCGTTCAGCAGGCAGAACCCTTCGCCGTGGTCTGCAAATGCGTGGTGCGTGCCGCCGGCCACGTTCAGCGCGATGCCCTTTCCCGCCAGCGCATACAAGGCGCAGTCTATGGTGCCGCGGGCGATGCGCAGCTCCCGTTCCACCAGCTTCGCGCTCAGCGGGAAGCCGATGGCCCGCATCTCGCGCCCGGTCAGCTCCAGGCCTTTCATCCGTTCCCAGTAGCGGGCCGTATGCGTCAGCAGGACGATCTCCTCGTCCAGCTCCGGCGGCGACTGGAAATCGGCCGGCGCAGCGATGCCCTCGTAGATCAGGGCCTGGGGGATCAGCTCATACTTGAGCATCGGGAAGCGGTGGCCTTCCGGCAGCGGGTGCGCGTAGACCGGATCGAAGGCGATGGGCGACGAAGGCGTGGGATAGCTTGTCAACAAGGCAAAAGGTAAAAGTCAAAAGGTAAAAAACCTGGAACCGGTGAGCCTGGAAGCTGCGAGGATAATGCAAGATTCAAAATTCAAAATGCAAAACCCGGAACCTGGGGAAGGATTGTCGGGCGTTATCACCAGCCGCCAGCAAATTGACGATCATGTGTTAAAGGTCGTTTCCCAAGACCAGATCAACGATTCAACAGGTCAACCAGTCAACGATATCAGTTATCTTTGTACAAGTTCTTTGAAGGAAATTTCATTTTCCTTCCCGCTCGTTCCGGATGTATATGCTAAGTGCTTTTACATTTTGCATTTTACCTTTTGAATTAAAAGGGGCCGCCCGGTTTTGACAGCAGTGGGTAAGGTAGGTGTAAGCATGCCGTGCGTTGGATAATTAGCACGTAAATCTGAATACCCGAACCATAACTGGCAATACTCAGTATGCCATGGCTGCCTAATCAGTGATTAGTTAGTCATTTGGGCCGCCGCACGCAGTCTGCCACGTACTGCAGCCGCCGCCGACTCAAAACGATCGTGGATATGGTGCTGTCGTAATCACGCGATAGCGCATGAACAAATCAATCGTGATGTAGGAAGGAACTTGGTTTGTCCTGTTCCGGGAGCCTTCCGAAGATTAATTCAGGAATAAGCATGTAGAAAGCTTACAGTGCACCTGTTTGGACGCGGGTTCGAATCCCGCCGGCTCCACCCAGTGCGCGGAGTTACTTTCAAAAGTAATTCCGTGCATTTTTTTTGGTCGAAACTCCCTGATAGCCCGGCCTGCGCTCTCCACGGGCTTTCCGAGATAAAACAGGTGCAAATACGCACGCTTTTCTTGCGGGCCCGATGGGTTGTCGAGCTGCTGAGCGAATCATTCGGTTTCAACCAGCTGCGCGTATCCTTCACGGAGGGATGATGTGCAGGATTTGAAAGAGCAAGTAGGCCGACGGATAATCAGCAGGTCTCCAGGCAACCTTTTTTGACCATTTGCCGAAGCAGAAAGCCGCTCCGAAAGCGGCTTTCTGTGTTTTAAACATTGCGGATTCGATATTGCCATTGGCAAGTCGGCTGCCTTTATTGAAGGTGCACAAGTGCTTTCAGCTTTTGAGGGTCTAGGACGGCGGCCAGCTGCTGAATGAGGCCTGTTTCAGGGTGCAGGTCAAACACCTGGCAAGCGGTAAGCCGGCCATTCACAAATGTGAGCAGCGCAGGCTGGTGATTAATCACCGTGTGTATCAGCGTAGCCTCGCTCAAAAAGCGCTCGTAAACGTTTACTTCCAGCGTTGCCACATCCCGTGCTCCAACGCACGTACCTGCCGCCATTGGCATTTTTCCGCCACCGTCTGCATAGAAGCGGATGTCTTGCGCCATCAATTGCTCCACCTGCCGGACATCGCGTTGCCTGATGGCAGCTACAAATTGCTGCATCACCCGCTGCTGCCGCGTCGCCTGTTCGCCTGTCAGCGCAGCAGGCGGTTTGAACAGACTTTTTTTGGCTCTGTTCAGCAGCTGGCGGGAATAGTCCTGTGTGATGCCAAGCACATCAGCTACCTCTTTATGTGAATAATCAAAGCTTTCCTTCAGGATG
>JASLDA010000198.1 GCA_030151745.1 Chitinophagaceae bacterium
GGCGATGGATTGCTGTCCTTCGGGCCTGGCGCGAGCCCCTACGAACGGATCGGGAAATACCAGCCCAGCGAGCTGAAGCTGTTCCGTACCAGCATCCAGTCCCAAAGCAAGCTGCTGCTCGACTGGTGGAACCCGGTTATCATTATCGCCGAACTGCTGCTGATGGCGGTGCCGCTCTTCCTGCGGGGAGATGCCCGGCTGCGGGCCGCCGGTTTTCGCCGGGCTGCGGGGCTCTGCATCCTGCTGCTGGTCATCAATGCCGCCATGACAGCCACCTTCGCGACGGTCATCGCCCGTTATGAGTCAAGGGTGGTCTGGATCCTGCCATTTCTTAGTATCTTGTATATTCTTCGCTGGCTGCATTTCCGGGTGGTACGCACCCCGCAGCCGTAGTTCCGTTATGTCCAAGGATCAGTCTCAACCGGCGCTGCTCGCGGCGCTGCAGCGTTATTTTGGTTACGGCAGCTTCCGGCCGGGGCAGGAGGCCATCATCCGGCACATCATCTCCGGGCAGGACACCTTGGTGCTGATGCCCACCGGCGGCGGCAAGAGCATCTGCTATCAATTGCCCGCCATGATGATGGAGGGATTGACCATCGTCGTTTCCCCTCTCATCGCCCTGATGAAGGACCAGGTGGATGCTCTGCTCCAGAACGGGATCCCGGCGGCCTTCCTGAACTCCACTCTGAGCCCGCGGGAGCAGGAGGGCATTCTCTGGCGCATCCGCGCAAAGGAGCTGAAGCTGCTCTACATCGCGCCGGAGCGGCTGATCGGGGACACGCGCTTCCTGGAATTTATCAAGACGGTGAAAGTGGCGCTGCTGGCTATCGACGAGGCGCATTGCATCTCGCAATGGGGGCACGACTTCCGGCCGGAATACCTGCAGCTGGGCAGCCTGAAGCAAAGCCTCCCCGGGGTCCCGCTGGTGGCTCTGACGGCAACGGCCGACAAGCTTACTAAAGACGATATCATCAGCAAGCTGCGGCTGCGGGACTACAAGGTTTTCGAGCATTCTTTCAATCGCCCGAACATCTTCTACCAGGTACTGGCGAAGAAGGATATGAGCAAGCAGCTGCCGGCATACCTGCGCGCCCATAAAGACGACAGCGGGATCATCTATTGTCTTAGCCGGGCCGGAACGGAGAAGCTGGCGGACTCGCTGCGGGCCGCCGGGTTCAACGCTATGTCCTATCATGCCGGCCTGGACTCCGATGAGCGCATGCGGCGGCAGGAAGCCTTCCTCCGGGATGACACGCGCATCATGGTGGCCACGATAGCCTTCGGCATGGGCATCGATAAGAGCAATGTGCGCTATGTCATTCATGCGGACATGCCGAAGAACATCGAAGGCTACTACCAGGAAACGGGCCGCGCCGGCCGGGACGGGCTGCAGAGCGATGCCATCCTGTTCTATTCATTTGCCGATGTGAGCAAGCTGCGGGGCTTCTGCAATATCCCCGACAACCTGCAGCAGACGCGGATCCTGGAGCGCAAGCTGGACGAGATGGCCCGTTTCTGCACCATTACGAGCTGCAGGCGGAAATACCTGCTGAACTACTTCGGCGAAGATGCGCCCGATACCTGCGGCGCCTGCGATGTCTGCCGCACGACCTATGAGCGCGCCGACGCCACTGTGCCCGCGCAGATGATGCTTTCGGCGGTTGCGAGACTGGACGGCCGCTTCGGCCTGCACTATATTGTCGATTTGCTGAAAGGCTCGGAGGCGAAGCTTCGGCCGGAGCATCTTTCCCTCAAGACATTCGGCGTCGGGGCCTCCCTGCCGAAGGCGCAATGGCTGAACTACGGCCGCGAACTGATCCAGATGGGCTACCTCAAGCAGACCGCGGATTTTTACCCGGTCATTCACCTGACCGATAAAAGCTGGGAGGTGCTGAGAGGCAAGGAAAAGGTCATGCTGGTTTCCGCGACGAAGATGGCAGAGGACAAGCCCATCAAGGCGGTCGCCGGATCGAACGCGCCGGAGCTGGTGAATCACGATCTGCTGGAGAAGCTGAAGTACGTCCGCAAGCAATTGGCCGACGCGCAGAACGTACCGGCCTTCACGATATTTTCCGACGCTACTTTGCAGGAGCTGGCCCTCTACCTGCCGCAGACGGAGGAGGAGCTGCTGCAGATCTCCGGCTTCGGCGAGGTGAAGCTGCAGCGCTACGGCGGCGTGTTCCTGCAGGTCCTGCAATCATACGCAGAAGACAAGGGACTGAAATCGCGTATTGCGGAAAAGGCGCCGAAGCGGCAGCGCAGCACTGCGCCCAAGACAGTTGCAGCAAAAGCCGCGCCCAAGGAAAAGGCGCCCCGGGACACGGATAAGCTCAAGCGCGAGAGCCTGGATCTGCTGCGCGCCGGCCATAGCTTGGAAGAAATTGCGTCGATGCGGGGCAAGAGCCTGCAGACGATAGAGACCCACCTGGCGGAATATGTCTTCAAAGGCGAGCTGCCCATCCGCGAGCTGCTCAGCGGCGCGAAGCTGGCCATGCTGCTGCCGGTCATCGAAGAGAAAGGCACCGCGGCCATGAAGCCTGTGAAGGAAGCGCTCGGCGATGCGGTGAGCTGGGCGGAGGTGCGCTTCGCCATCGCATATTGGGAGCGGATGCGGGAAGGGTGATTGGCGAACGGGCGGCTGTACCCGGCATCGGACCTGTCGCCGGG
>JASLDA010000055.1 GCA_030151745.1 Chitinophagaceae bacterium
CGGCCTTCTTATGCCCCTGCTCGGTCTGGTCGTGGTTTACTTCACCCTTGCGCAGGGCATGAGCTTCGAGGACTTCCTTTCTCATGCGGGCGCATCGAACGATTTTGCGGGAAAGATCATTACGTTCAGCGTGCTGGCGAATCTCATTCCGTTCCTGTACTTCAACCGCCGCCGGCTTGACTACACCGTGAAAGGCATTGTCATTGCGACGATCCTTTACATGCTGCTGTTCGTCTACGTAAAATTCGTCAGATAGGACCACAATTCATGCGATTATCCGGATTGTCCCCGATCCCGGGCCCGGATTGTCTGCGAAATGACAAATCATCTAAATCCTGAAGACCGTGGTTCATTCTCTCATCATTTTCGCTTCGGGCCGGGGTTCCAATGCCCAGGCCATCATCGATTATTTCCGCAAGGCCGGCGGAGCGGAAGTAGGGCTTATCGTTTCCAATAAAGCGGACGCCGGGGTGCTGGATATCGCCGCGCGGGAAGGTATTCCGGCGGAGATAGCCTCGAAAAAGCAGCTCGAATCCCCCGAATTCATCCGTTCGCTGGAGGAGCGGCAGCCGGCCCTGATCGTCCTGGCGGGCTTCCTGCTCAAGATTCCGCCTGCGCTGATCGAAGCTTTCCCGGGCCGCATCGTCAATATCCACCCGGCGCTGCTGCCGGCTTACGGGGGGAAAGGCATGTGGGGCCATCATGTTCACAACGCGGTGCTGGCCGCAAAAGACCTGCAGTCGGGAATTACCGTACACCTCGTCGACGAGGAATATGACAGGGGGGCCACCCTGCTACAGGCGCGCTGTCCCGTGGAAGCGGACGATACGGCGGATACGCTTGCCGGGCGGATCCACAGCCTCGAGCATTACTACTACCCCCGCGCCATCAAGTTTTTGCTTTCCCGGATCGGCCCGTCGAAACCACTTTGACGGAGAACCGCCATTGCTTTGCGAACCGTGCCATATACGGGCCGTCCGCAGCCTGCAGTGCATCATGCAACGGCCGGTGGGGAGCTCCGCTGCCTTGAAAGGCGCGCGGGATAGGGCACCGTTTTTATACTCGTTAGCAGCATTCAGAAACCAAGACATCAATCTATGGAAAAGAATCTGTCGAGTGAAGAAGCGCTCGGGAAGCTGAAGGAGCTCGTCGAGAGCATCAATATTTGTATGTACTGCACTATGGAGCAGGGCTCGGGCATGGCCAGCCGGCCCATGGGCACCGCGAAGATTGAAGACAATGGGGATATCTGGTTTTTCACCACCGACAGCTCCGGGGCAGCCGGAAATGCGGAAGGAGCCCGCGAAGTATGCCTGAACTATTCCAGCCCTGCAAAGAACAGCTACCTCTGCGTAATGGGCAGGCCGGAGCTGAGTTTCGATAAAGCCAGGATGAAGGAGCTCTGGAGCCCGATCCTTAAGACCTGGTTCCCGGAGGGGCTGGATACGCCGGATATCGCCTTGGTCAGGGTGAGGCCCCGCAGCGCGCATTACTGGGAGTCCGACGTTTCCCGCATGCGCATCCTGTCCTCGTTCCTGAAGGCTGCCGTTACCGGCGAGCGCGCCGACGGGACCGAAGGCGATCATGGCGAGCTGAAGGTATAGCGGGCGGAAAGTATCAGAACAGCTCTTCGGGAGGCGCGCCGTCCGCCGTCCGCAGCCGGTTTACGAGCAGGTGCGCCTGCCGGGTCGGCTCGGGGATCCGGTACTTGGTCACGCAGCGCAGCATCAGATCCGTAGCCTCCCGCTGGGTGATGCGGTTGCCCGGCGAGACGTAGACCGGGTTGCAGCGGATCTTGGTGCGGACCACCTCGCCGATCTTCTCGCCATTGCCGGCTATCAGGTCCGAGATCGATCCTGCGGTTTCGCCCAGGGGCTCGAAATGCCCCGTTAGCAGGCTTTTTGCGCAGCCGATAGCCGGCCGGTCGGCTACGATACCGAAATGTGTCGCGATCCCCATCCGCCTCGGATGCGCTATGCCATGGCCGTCCAGGACGAGGACATCCGGCCGGATCTTCAGCAGATCCCAGACCTCCATCAGCGGCGGCAGCTCCCGGAAGCCGAGCAGTCCCGGGATATAGGGGAACTTCTCCTTTACCCGGACCCCGGCCGTTTCGATGATCTGCAGATCCGGGAAGCTCAGGACGACTATTCCGGCATAGATGATGTCCGAAAACTTGTTGTAGGAAATATCGGCGCCGCCGATCGTCGCAGGCGGTGCGGCGAGCGGTTCGAGCCGGAGCTGTGCCGCCTGCTCGCGCTGCAGCGCTACGGCTTCTTTCGGGCTGAGCTGATCGTAGTCTTGAGGATTCACGGGGCGGATTCGATGGTTGAACGGACTATTCCCAACATCCTGCCAACAACAGGCATCGTACAAATTAACCCTCCTTTGGCCACGCATTTCGCAGTTCAGGGATCTGCACGCTCCTCCTTGCACGCCGTGTCGTGTCGAAATCCCTTTCCGTCTTAGCGCCCTTTCGTTCACCTTTGCGCGATGAACTGGGATAGGCTTTACAGTGCCCGGCGCAGCGGCGACAAGCCCCGCTCCGGCAATAACCCGGATGCAGCGCGCACCTCGTACGTCCGCGATTACGACCGGATCATCTTTTCGTCTGCGTTCCGGCGGCTGCAGAACAAGACGCAGGTCTTCCCCCTGCCCGGGGCCGTATTCGTTCACAACCGCCTTACGCACAGCCTGGAAGTGGCTTCCGTCGGGCGCTCGCTGGGAAAGGCCGTGGGCGACGCGCTGGCCGGGCAGCACTTTCCCGGCAGCGGCGCCGAAGCGCAGAACAGCTTTTACCGTTATGAGCTGCAATCCGTCATCGGCGCTGCCTGCCTCGCGCACGATATCGGCAACCCGCCCTTCGGCCATAGCGGCGAAGATTCCATACGCACGTATTTCAGGGAGCTGGAGGGCGAGACCCGGCGCCGGCTGCAGGACGCGCTCAGTCCAAACCAGCTCGCCGATTTCATGCATTTCGAAGGCAATGCCAATGCCTTCAGGATATTGACCCATCCTTACAACGAAGCCGAAGCCGGAGGCTACAAGCTGACGTTCGCCACCCTGGCCTCGATCGTAAAATACCCCTGCATCAGCCTCGAAGGCTTCGACCGGCAGAGCGGACTGATCGCGACGAAAAAGAGCGGATTCTTCGATTCGGAGCGCAGCGGCTTTGAGCAGTTGGCGCAAGCCCTGGAACTGCCGAAGCTGCCCGGCTTCGATTGCGTATATGCGCGCCATCCCTTCGTCTATCTCGTCGAAGCCGCCGACGATATCTGTTACCGCGTCATAGACCTTGAGGACGCGCACCGCCTGGGCATCCTGAGCCTGCAGCAATTCCGGGAGCTCTTTCTGCCCTTCTTTGGCAACGATCCGGGAGATCACTACAACAGCATCGCCTATCTCGAGGAGAAGCTGGGCGGCATCGTCGATGAAAACCAGCAGGTGCAGTTCATCCGCGCGCGCTGGATCGGCCTGATGATCGGCAAGCTGAAGACCGCTTTCCTGAGCCACGAGGCGCAGCTGCTGGCCGGTGGGCTGAACAAGGCCCTGCTTGATTGCCTGGACGAGGGCGATCAGCGATTGCTGGCACGCATGAACGAGGAATCGGTGCGGCTGGTATACCGCTATAAACCCGTGCTGGAAATCGAAGTGGCCGGTTATCACGTGATCGGGGGACTGCTGCGCGAGTTCGTGCAGGCCGTGCTGCAGCCGAAGCACAGCCGCTCCGACAAGCTCCTGAAGCTTATTCCCCGTCAGTTTGCCGTGGACGGCAGCTCCCTGTATCACGACCTGCAGTCGGTGGTGGATTTCATAGCGGGCATGACAGACCTTTACGCCATAGACCTGTATCGAAAGATCACCGGCATTAATATCCCTGAACTTCGCTGAAGCAATGGAACAAGACCCGAGGCAGATTCGCATAGCCGACTATACCTACGAGCTGCCGGATGAACGGATCGCAAGACACCCCCTGCCGGAGCGCGACGCGGCCAGGCTATTGGTTTACCGGGAAGGCCGGATCGAGTCCGAGAGGTTCCGGGACCTGGCCCGCTATATTCCCGGGGGCTCCGTGCTGATCCTGAACAATGCCAAGGTGGTGCGGGCCCGGCTCTTGTTCCGCAAACCGACCGGCGGCGCCATCGAGCTTTTCTGCCTGGAGCCGGCGCCGGTATATCCGGACATCACGACGGCCATGGCGCGCACCGGCTTTGTCGACTGGCAATGCCTGGTAGGCGGGGCCGCGAAATGGAAGCCGGACACGGTACTGACGCTGGACCATGGCGATCTTGAGCTGCGTGCGCAGCTTCTGAGCCGCAACGAGGGCCATTTCACGATCCGCTTCGGCTGGCACCCGGAGAGGCTTAGCTTCAGCGAGGTCCTGGAGCAGGCGGGGCGGATTCCCCTGCCGCCATATATCGACCGCGAGGCTGACGAGGACGATGCAAGCCGCTACCAGACCTTGTTCGCAGCTCATGAAGGCAGCGTCGCGGCACCGACGGCGTCGCTGCATTTCACGCCGGGAGTGCTGGATTCCCTGCAGGAGCTGGATGTACGGACGGGTACCGTGACACTGCATGTGGGAGCCGGCACTTTCATGCCCGTGAAAAGCGAAGCGGTGGGAGACCACCGGATGCACCGGGAGTGGATAGAGGTCGGCTCCGGGACCCTGGACCTGCTGATCCGGAACGCCGGCCGGCCGGTAGTGGCGGCAGGCACCACGGCTTTGCGGACGCTGGAAAGCCTGTACTGGATCGGATGCAGGATCCTGGAGAACCCCGGTATCGCGGCACAGGACCTGGTTGTCGCACAGTGGGACCCTTACGATCTCCGGGCCACTGCCGGGACAGCGGAGGCGCTGGTCGCAATACAGCGCTATATGCAGGAGCACCAGCTGAAGAAGCTGGTCACCCGCACCGGCATCCTGATCGCGCCGGGCTACCGGTTCCGGGTCGTGAGCGGGCTGATCACCAACTTCCACCAGCCTCAGAGCACCCTGCTGCTGCTCATCGCCGCATTCATAGGCCCGGATTGGCAGAAGGTGTACGATTACGCGCTGGCGAACGGCTACAGGTTCCTGAGCTACGGCGACAGCAGCCTGCTCTGGCGTAGTGACGAAGCGTGAATCATGTTTGATGTGTAATGTTCAATAGGCCGGTTCAGGTGCTGCTTCCGGACGCTGCTTCGGCCTGTCCACGGTTCGATATTGCTTCCAACCGATGTTAGCAGCGTATATAGTCACGTGGGAAAGTAAGTTCCCAAATCTGTTATGACGTAAGGCCTCAAAGCTCCTGAGCTATGGTTGAGCTCCGCGCTGTCAGGCGGCAAGTGTGTCGCCATGCTGCTTTGGGGCTGTAAAAATCCGGGATACCGAATCGCTGGACGACCGGAAGCCGAACCGGGCCGACCGGCGTTTTCAATAACCCGAATGCTATTCAACTGTAATTTTGCGGCTGGAGGCGGGAACGTTTCCGTAACTGACGTAGTCTGCAAAATCATTGAAGCGTGAACCGTACGGAATTTATTACCGCCGCCCTGGCCGAAGACATCGGCCGAGGCGATATCTCGACACTTTCTTCCATCCCGGCGGGAGTGAGAGGCAAGGCCATTCTTAAGATCAAGGAAGACGGCATCATGGCAGGGGTCAGCCTCGCCCAGGATATCTTCCGGCACCTGGAGCCGGGTTCGACGTTCACCATATTCAAACGCGACGGCGAGCGGATGATCAAGGGCGAGACGGCGTTCGAAGTGAATGCCTCGGTGCATACCATCCTGCAGGCCGAGCGGCTGACGCTGAACTGCATGCAGCGCATGAGCGGCATCGCCACGCTCACGCACCAGTACGTGGACAAGGTGCGCGGCTACAAGGCGAAGATCCTGGATACCCGCAAGACCACCCCGCTGTTCCGGGCCTACGAGAAGGAGGCCGTGCGCATCGGCGGCGGCGTCAATCACCGCATGGGACTCTACGATATGGTGATGCTCAAGGACAACCATATCGACTTCAGCGGGGGCATCACCAATGCCATCCACCAGACCGTCGACTACCTGCGGGCGAATAACCTGCAGCTGAAGATCGTGGTCGAGACGCGCAATCTGAACGATGTGCGCGAAGTGCTGAAAACCGGCGACGCGCACCGCATCCTGCTCGACAACTTCGATCCCCGCGATATCGAGACGGCAGTGGAGCTGATCGGAGGCCGTTGCGAATCCGAGGCCTCGGGGGGCATCAACCTGGAAAATATCGTTTCCTATGCCCGCACAGGCGTGGACTTCATCTCCATCGGCGCGCTTACGCATCACGCCGTAAGCCTGGACCTCAGCCTCAAAGCGCAGCTGACCTGAATAACCTAAGGCAGAGGATCCGATGGAGCAGGTCGTTTTCATTATCAATCCACGCAGCGGGACGGATCGCGTCAAGGCGATGCAGGAAGCCCTTGCCGCCGGCATGGATCGCAAGCGTTATGCCTGCGAGATCCGCTATACCGAGCGGGCAGGACACGGCACGGAGCTCGCCCGGGAAGCGGCGGCAGGCGGCGCCTCGGCGGTGGTTGCCGTAGGCGGCGACGGCTCGGTGGCCGATGCGGCGGCCGGGCTTATCGGTACGGACACGGCATTGGGGATCATCCCGAAGGGCTCCGGCAACGGCATGGCCCGCAATATGGGGCTCTCGCTGATCGTGGAGAAGGCCATCGCGACGATCAATGCCGGAAAGCGGCAGCGTATCGACGTGGGCTTCGCCAACGAGCAGCTGTTCCTGTCCAATGCCGGTGTGGGCTTCGACACGCTGATCTCGAAAGAGTTCGCGGCCAGCACCAGGCGGGGACTGGGGGTATATTCCTGGCTGGTGACCAAGCACCTCTGGCTGTATAAGGAATGGGACTGGCTGATCGAGATAGACGGAAACCCGATTAATGAGCGGGCATTCCTGGTCAACGTGGCGAACGGCAGGCAGTTCGGCTACAATTTCACCATCGCCCCGGACGCCTCCGTAACCGACGGGCTCCTGGACCTGGTGATCATCCGCAAGTTCCCGAAGCTCCTGGGAGGAATGCTGGCCGCCCAGGCGCTCTGGGGCAAGATCACCGACAATCCCTATGTGAGGCATTACCGCGCGCAGGAGGTGCGCATCAGCCACCCCAAGCTGCGCTGGATGCAGACGGACGGGGATGCGAAGCCCTGCGAAGGCGCCGTGAGCTTCCGCATAGCGCCGGCAGCCCTGGACCTGATCGTGCCCTGACTGGCATGGTTATACAGCCATAGACGGCGGACAGGTTTTCCGGACATACGGCGTGACGATTCCGGAACTTTGACGCCACATGAAGCAGCTGTGTTCGCTCAACAAATATTTCATCCGCTACCGGGGCCGGCTGCTGCTGGGCTCCCTGTTCGTCACGGCATCCAACGTATTTGCCGTTGCCGCGCCTACCGTGGTTCGGGATACGATCAACGAAGTGCTGCAGCAAGTGAAGGCCTACAGCGCTGCGCCCGGCAGCGGCGGGATGGGCGGGCGTATTTTTGAGCTCGTCTTTTGGAACGGCCTGCTCATCCTCGGCCTGGCCGTCCTGCGCGGGGTATTCATGTTTATGATGCGGCAGACGATCATCGTGATGTCGCGGCATATCGAGTACGATCAGAAGAACGAGGTGTACAAGCACTACCAGAAGCTCCACACGGGTTTCTACAAGGCGCAGTTCACGGGCGATCTGATGAACCGCATCAGCGAGGACGTCGGGCGCGTGCGCCAGTACACCGGTCCCGCGATCATGTACGCCATTAATATCGCGACGATGTTCGTGATGTGCGTCTGGGGCATGCTGCGGGAAAATGCGCTGCTGACCCTGTACGTGATCACGCCGCTGCCGCTGCTTGCGCTCAGCATCTACCTGGTGAACAGGGTGATCTACCGCAAGTCGGAGCAGATCCAGGCACAGCTTTCCGGCATTACCACCACGGCGCAGGAAACCTATTCCGGCATCCGCGTGATAAAGTCCTTTGCACAGGAAGAGAATATGCTCCGGATCTTCGACATACAATCGGGGCATTACCGTAAAAGTGCGGTGAACCTGGGTATAAGCGAAGCCGTGTACTTCCCGGCCATGAACCTGTTCGTGGGCCTGTCCTTCCTGATCACGATCCTCGTCGGGGGATATTATACGATCAACGGGACCTTCAGCGCAGGCAGCATCGCACAGTTCATCCTCTACATCAACCTGCTGATGTTCCCCATTTCCAGTATCGGGATGATTGCGAACATCATGCAGCGGGCTTCGGTTTCCCAGCGCCGCATTGACGAGTTTCTGAACACCGAGCCAGAGATCGTAGCGCCGCCGGAGCCCGTCGTGCAGCAGGTACGGGGAGAGGTGGACTTCCGGGATGTAAGCTTCCGTTATCCGCATACCGGAATCACGGCGCTGCGGAACTTCAACCTCCATGCGGAGCGGGGACAGAAGATCGCGATCATCGGCAAGACTGGCAGCGGCAAAAGCACGATAGCGCATATGCTGCTGCGTATGTACGATGCCACATCGGGAACCGTGGCCGTCGACGGGGTGCCCGTGCAGGAGTATGACCCAGGCAGCCTGCGCCGCGGTATCGGCTATGCGCCGCAGGAGTCCTACCTGTTCTCCGACACAGTGTTCAACAACATCCGTTTCGGCCGCTACGAGGCTACGGAAGCCGAGGTGCGCGAGGCAGCGCGGATGGCGGACCTGGAGAAGGATATCGAGGGCCTGGCAAACGGGTTCGAGACGGTGATCGGCGAGCGGGGCGTAATGCTCAGCGGGGGGCAGAAGCAGCGGCTGGTGCTGGCGCGGGCCTTGCTGAAGAACAGCAAACTGCTGCTGCTGGACGATTGTCTGTCTGCAGTCGATACGCGCACCGAGCAGACGATTCTCGGCAACCTCCGGAGCTACCTGGAGGACAAGACCACTATCGTCATCACGCACCGCATTTTTACCTCCTGGACCTTCGACCAGATCATCGTCCTGGACGACGGACGTATCGTGGAGCAGGGAGATCACGCGAGCCTGATGGAGCTGAACGGCCGGTATGCGAAGCTGTACCGGCACCAGACCGAGATGGCCTAGGCCTCAGCCCAGGAGATCCCGCTGCTGATGCTGGTTCAGCTCGATATAATCCCCGGGCTGCATGCCGTCTATTTTAAGCTTCCCGATCGCGGTGCGTACCAGGCGCAGCGTAGGGAATCCTACGGCGGCGGTCATGCGGCGCACCTGCCGGTTCTTGCCTTCCGTGAGCGTGATGCTGATCCAGCTGGTAGGGACGGACTTGCGGTAGCGGATCGGGGGCATGCGCGGCGGGAGCGGAGGCTCCGCGGCCAGCAGCGCCACGCTCGCCGGCCGTGTATGGTGCAGGGCTCCGTCGATGCGGATGTCTACGCCGAGCCCCAGCTGCCGGATCGCCTCGCTGCCGATGCTGCCTTCCACCTGCACGAAGTACGTGCGCGGATGCGCGAATTTCGGTTCCGTCAGACGGTGCGCGAGCGCCTTATCGCTGGTGAGTACAAGGAGGCCTTCGCTGTCATAATCCAATCGTCCCGCAGGGTAGATATTCTTCGGCAGCGAAGGGAAAAAATGCGCCAGCGTTTTCTTGTCGCCCGCCGGAGAAAACTGCGACATCACTTCAAAAGGCTTGAAGAAGAGTAAGGTCCGCATTGTTTTTAGCTGATCGCTGAAACCCGCGCCTGGCGCGGATTCTGGCTTAAATGAAAAAAGCCCGGCAGAGTTGTGAGCTGCCGGACTTTTATAAGGATGGGTTAGTAAGCACAATCCCTACACAATATTAGGGAGAATTTCTCCAGCGCAAAATTTTTCTTGAAAAATTTTAACCGCTTGTGGAGAAAATGTGGACACTGCACGTGGCAGCTGAAGGGCTTGCCGATGCGGAGTCCGTTGCGAAGCAAGGCTCACGCGGTGAGCGCAGATAGCATTGCGCTTCGGGAGCCTTGACCTTGCCCGGTTTCGGCGGCGCCCGAAGCGTGCACGGATACCTTGCAATCCTGCCGGGCAGGAAGCGGAATGCGGAGGCGCTTCGGAGTATGCCGTATTTCCGCCGTCAAGCCGGAAGCCTTTGCCGGCGCAGGTTTCAGCTACTCCTCGACGCGCTTCGGGATGAGCGTGCCGCTGAAGTCGTTCGGCTTTTGCCATTCCACCTTCGTGCTGTAGTTCTGCGTGGCGTCGTTGGCGGGCATCCGCGAAACGGTGTACCGGATGGTATTGGTGCCGGACCGGTCGGAGATGAAGCGGAAGACCACGACTCCGTCTTCCGGCATGGTGAAGCTGAGCTTTGCATGCTTGGTATAGGTCTTGCGGCCCATCACGTTTTCAGGGAAGATGTACGCGATCATGCGCTCCAGCTTTTTCTCGGCATGTGCGTCGATCGTGACGATATCGCCTTTCGCGAACGCATAGCCGATCTGGGTGTTGCCGCCGATTCCCGGCGTTGTCTTGGTGCTGCCTTTCTCAACCAATACTTCGCTCGCGGCGAAGGACGAAAGGCTGATGAGCATGGCGCAGCCGAGCAGAACTTGTTTCATAGTACAGGTGGTTTTAAGAGTCTGGTAAATCCGTTGCCGCAACCCCCGGGGCGGTATCTCGTCTTCCTGCGCTGCCGCCTCTTTCTCTTCCCGCCGCCTCGCCGGCTTTATCAATTCACGGCGGCCCGGAGGCTGCCCATAAAGATAGTTTTCAGGACGGGGTGGAAAAGCAGTCCGCATCACCGGGATCGTATCCCGGCTGTATTGCCCGGCGTACTGCTTTGCCTGTATTGCGGTCGTGTATGGCCTGCCGGAACCGGCCATGTGGCGATGGAAGCGGCGATGCGGCGCGCCTGGCGGCTATGAGCGGGATAGAGGGGGTTATAGCCATGATACGCAGGGACTTCCTCGTCGAATTAGGAGGCATGCAATGTATCATACATAAAAGATGCCACGTACCTTTATAGACCCTGTCCTATCCTCATGTCGAAGTTCAGCGACCGTATCCAGCCGGCGCATGCCCAGTTCATCGCCCGGCAGCACCTTTTCTTCGTAGCGTCGGCTCCGCTGGAGCCCTCCGGTCATGTCAACGTGTCCCCGAAGGGCATGGACACGTTCGCCGTTCTTTCGCGCAACCGCGTAGCCTACCTGGATATGACGGGCAGCGGCAACGAGACCTCCGCTCACCTGCTGCAGAACGGGCGGATCACCTTCATGTTTTGCGCCTTCGAAGGCGCGCCGAATATCCTGCGCCTGTACGGCTCCGGAAGAACGGTATTGCCGGGAGATCCCGAATGGATGGACCTGTATACGAACTTCAGTCCTCATCCCGGGAGCCGGCAGATCATCGTCGCCGATATTCACAGGGTGCAGACTTCCTGCGGCTACAGCGTGCCGCTTTTCAGCTACGAGGGAGAACGGGATCAGCTGGATAAGTGGGTGGCGAAGAAAGGCATCGACGGACTGGAGCAATACCGGCAGGAGCATAACGTGCGAAGCATCGATGGGCTGCTGACGCCGTTTGGCCTGCAGCTGCAGCGCAAGAACCCGCAGTTCGAAGGTTTCAGCGAGGAGCCTGAGGCGGAAAGCGCGCCGAAGGAAGGTCCGCGGGGCGGCAGGAGCAACGGGGCATAAACTTCGCCTGCAGCTTCGTGCCGGTTTTTTTCAGCACGATTTGCCAGATACAGACGCGTAGGTTCCGCCCGGCGCCGGCGCCCGTATTTAGCTCTTGCGAAGATGTCCTAGATTCGGGCCGTCTTATCATGAAGCACCGCATTCTCAGCATCCTGCTTGCAAGTATCTGCACCGGCGCCGCCGCGCAGACGAAAAAGATCACCGTAGCGCCGGGCGTTTCCGCCAATATCGTGCACGAGCCCGGCAGCAATGTCGTGAAGGTGCTGGTGCCCGGCGTGGAAGAAATGGAGCTGGAGCTGACGCAGCCCGGCTCGAATACGTTCCTGATCAAAACCGCGGATTACAACGGCGACGGCTTCAAGGATTTCGCGATGACAAGCAAGGACGCGATGCCGGGGTCGCCGACCGTCTACGATATCTATCTCTACCACCCGCTGGAGAAGAGCTTCGAGGCGCTCGAGCTTCCTGAAGCCGTCTGCCAGCATTTCAGCAATGTACGCGTGAATCCGGCCGACCGTACGCTCCGCTCTTCCTGTCGCGCAGGCAATAAGAGCAGCATGGATATTTTCCGCTGGGCAGACAACTTCAGCCTGGAGCTGGTAAAGAGCGTGGACAATTCCACGGAAGCTCAGCAGGAGGCTGCGGAAGAGAAAGCCGATAAGAAGGCCGACAAGACAGAGCAGCGCAAGGACGCCCGGGAAGATCGCGCCGAAAAGCGCAAGGCGAAGAAGGAAGAAGACGACGAGGAATAGAACCGGGGGCGGGGCGATTGATCTCCTTAACTGTGCAAGTCGCGGCTCTTCCGTGGCTCAGATCGCCCACAGGCCCATTTTCCAGAGTCCGTCCACCGGCTTGTTGTCCCAGAACAGCTCGAAATCCTCGAGCCCCGCGGCTTCATAGTCCGCGCGGAGCTCGCCCAGCTTCATCTGCCGCTGCGGGGTAAGCGCCGGCAGGATGCCTGCCAGCCATCGGCCCTGCGCCACGTCCACCTTGATGTTATGGCTGCCGCGCATGCCTTCGAAGGTCAGCGAGGCCAACTCCCAGGTAGCGCCTTTTTTGCTTTTCGTGACGATCTCCAGCTGCGGCTCGGGACCCTGGAATACGATACGGCTGTTGTCCTTCTGCTGATGAAGTTCGGGCTCCTCCAGGATTTGCCGGATGTATTCGGGCCCTACGCTGGTCTTGGGCACCTTGAAGTCGAACCATTGATGCAGGGGCGTATCCAGACCGATGCCGTTCATCCAGTTGAAGAGCGACTTCTTCAGCCCGAAGGAGAACGCGTCGTGGTCTGCGCCGGAAGGATCCCGGTGGGGGATGTCGTTGTTGGCAAAGCTGCCGGGCTCGTGGTCTTCATGCCAGGATACGCCGAATGCCGCCGGCTCGAGGCCCGCCGGCGCATGTGCGGTCATGGCGAACTGGTGCCAGAAGGCACTTTGCAGCACGCCGGTACGGAACAGCTGCCGCACCATTTCCATGGAGTCGATCGTTTCCTGCGCCGTCTGTGTCGGAAAGCCGTACATCAGGTAAGCGTGCACCATGATGCCGGCCTCGGTGAAGTGCTTGTTCACCCGGGCCACCTGCCCGACCGTGATGCCCTTTCTGATCATGCCGAGAAGCCGGTCTGAGGCTACCTCGAGGCCGCCGCTCACCGCGATGCAGCCGGAGGCCTTCAGCAATTGGCAGAGGTCCCGTGTAAAGGCCTTTTCGAAGCGGATATTCGCCCACCAGCTCACGACCATGCCGCGCGCCAGGATTTCCAGGGCCAGGCCCCGCATCAGCGCCGGGGGCGCGGCCTCGTCCACGAAGTGAAAGCCCGTGGTGCCGGTCTGGGCGATCAGCTCCTCCATGCGGTCCGCGATCATGCCGGCAGTGAGCGGCTCGTAATCCCGGATGTAAGGGAGCGTGATATCGCAGAAAGTGCACTTGCCCCAGTAGCAGCCGTGCGCCATGGTCAGCTTGTTCCAGCGGCCGTCGCTCCAGAGGCTGTGCATCGGGTTCGTGATCTCGATGGCGGAGATATAGCGGTCGAGCGGCAGCCCGCGGTAGTCGGGCGTTCCTACCTGTCCCTGCCGGTAATCGCCGCAGGTGGTATTGTTGATGAAGAAGACCTCGTTCCCTTTACGTACGAAGGTCCGTTTCAGTTCCGGCTCGGAGATCTCGCCGGCGATATGGCGCAGCAATTGCTCGGTCGGGGCTTCGCCGTCGTCCAGCGTGATATAATCGCAATAGTCGAAAATACGGGGCTCGCTCAGGCTGCGCAGCTCCGTATTCGGGAAGCCCCCGCCCATGGCGATGCGGATGCCCGGATGTCTTTCGCGGATGTATTGCCCGCAGCGCAGGGCCGAGAACAGGTTGCCGGGAAAAGGCACCGAAAAGCCGACGAGCTGCGGCTGGGCCTCCAGGATATGCCGCTCCAGCAGCTGTAGCATCAGCTCGTCGACATAGCTGAGGGGGGCGTCCAGTGCTTCGCGGATGGCGTCAAACGAATTGGCGGAGCGGGCCAGCCGTTCCGCGTAGCGGGAAAACCCGAAGTGTGGGTCCAGGCATTCCTGGATGAGATCGCTGAGATCCTCAAGGTACAGCGTCGCGAGGTGCTTGGCCTTGTCCTGCAGGCCCATCGTGCCGAAGGCATGACCCAGCTCCTCCGCCTGGGCGAAACGGGAGGCTTCCGGCAGGAAGCCGCGCTGGCAGATGCGCTGCGCGAGCGTCGGGTTATGCCCCTGCAGGAATCGGATCACCGCGTCGATCGTGCCCAGGTACTGTTCTTCCAGCCGGAGCATGCGCCGGGAGCCCTCGCTCCATTCGCCCGAAGCGTCGACGCGGTCGAATACGCCCTGCAGGCCTTCCCGGCTGAACAGCGCCAGCGTCGTTTCGATGCCCAGGTCGGCCTGTGCGGATTCGATGCCGCGCGTATTCAGGAAGCCTTTGAGATAGGCTGTCGCAGGATACGGGGTATTGAGCTGGGTGAAGGGGGGCGTGATCAGCAGGACGGTCGGCACGCTGCAAAGTTATAGAACCCCGATTCGCGGGATTTAGGGGATCATCCCCGACGCGGTAATTCTTTTGCGGTTCCTGAGCCGTTCCGGCGCGCCTTCGCCGCCGCTTTCCCGGCCTGTTAAAATTCCGGTCAAAATTTCAACGCATATTTACGCAAGCAATTGCGCCCGCTACATTTGCAGCCTACCAGCATGATCCGCTTTCAACATCCTGAATACCTCTATTGGCTCGTTGCCGTGCCGGCGCTGATCCTGGTGTTCGTAATGCTGCTGCTCTGGCGCAGGCGCGTCAGCCGGCAGCTGGGCGATCCGGGGCTAGCGGAGCGGCAGCTGCTGGGGCGCATCCCGGGCCGCATTACCCTGAAAGCCATCCTGATCCTGGCCGCGCTCAGCACGGCCGTTATCGGCGCGGCAAACCTGCAGGGCGGAGGCAAGCCGGAGCAGATCCAGCGCAAAGGCGTGGATGTGATCATCGCCCTCGACGTCAGCAAGAGCATGCTGGCCAAGGACCTGCAGCCGAACCGGCTCACCCGCGCCAAGCAATTGATCGAGCGCCTGCTGGACAAGCTGCATAACGACCGCGTGGGGCTGATCATCTTCGCCGGCCGCGCCTACCTGCAGGTGCCGCTGACCGTGGATTACGGCTCGATGCGCATGATGCTGCAGAACGTGCGCCCAGATCTCGTCCCGACCCAGGGCACCGTCATCGGCGATGCGGTGGGGCTGGCGATGAAGTCGTTCTCGCAGAAGGAGCGCAAGTATAAGAGCCTCATTATAATTTCCGACGGCGAAGACCATGACGAGCAGGCTGTATCGAAGGTGAAGGAAGCCGTGGAGTCCGGCGTCGTCGTTCATACGGTCGGGGTGGGCTCGCCGGAGGGCGCACCCCTGTTCGATGAGCAGACTAATGCCCCCAAGCTCGACGAGAGCGGGCAACAGGTGATTTCCAAGCTGAACGAAGAGGAGCTCAAGACCCTGGCCAGCCGGGGCAACGGCACCTATACGCTGCTGCGGAATGCGGAAACGGCCGCGTCAGGTCTTGCGGATAATATCGATGCGATGGAGGGCCGCAGCATGGGCGCGGTCTCGTACACGGATTACAACAGCTATTTCCAGGCCTTCCTGCTCCCGGCGCTGCTGCTGCTGGTAATAGAATGGATGCTGCCCGGCGCAAAACCTGTCCGGAAATGGAACGAAGAATGAGAATCCTGTCCAGTCTTTTGCTGCTGCTTGCCGCCTCCGCCGCGCAGGCCCAGGAGCGCAGGCTCGTGCGCGAGGGCAACGAGCTTTACGAGCAGCGCAAGTACAAGGAAGCCGCCGCCGCCTACGAGAAGGCCGTCAAGGAACAGCCCGGCTTCGTGCCCGGTGCCTTCAACCTGGGTAATGCGCTTATCCAGCAGAAGCAGTACGACGCAGCCCGCCGCGTCATGGACAATACCGCGAAGACCTCCAAAGATCCGCTGGTGCAAAGCGGGGCCCAGTACAACAAGGGCAACACCTTCATGAGCGAGCAGCAGTGGCAGCAGGCAGCCGACGCCTATAAATCGGCGCTTCGCCGCAATCCCCAGGATGCGGATGCGAAATACAACCTTTCGTATGCGCTGGCCAAGCTGAAACAACAGCAACAGCAGCAGAACAAGGACAATAAGGATAACAAAGACCAGAAGAATCAGCAGAACAAGCAGGATAAGAAGGACAAGGGCGACGAGAAAAAGGACGAAAAGCAGCAGGATCAGAACCAGTCGCAGGAGGGCGGCGACCAGAAGCAGGCCCAGAAGCCCCAACCTCAGCCCAGCAAGCTCTCCCAACAGCAGGCCGACAATCTCCTGAAAGCCCTGCAGCAGGACGAGCGTAAAACCCAGGACAAG
>JASLDA010000100.1 GCA_030151745.1 Chitinophagaceae bacterium
TGGTGAGCGCAGGTTCGGACTCGGGCGAACCGGAGTCGAACCATGGCAGGAAAACTCCGGAGAGCACTGCTTTTCTTCCATGCCGCCCTTCGACAGGCTCACCCTTCGACAAGCTCAGGGTGACAGGGACGAAAAGCAGTGCAGATTCCATTGTCGCTTCCTGAATGATTGCGGCGCGCGGCATAGAACCTCAGGATGACATTGATCGATTTTGGGATCGGTTCTAAGAGCATATCAGGGAACCGGCGGCCGTGCCATAAAGCGCCCCGCTTTTCATGCATGGTCGGACTTCGACAGGATAGCCTGGGGAGGTACTGCTTGCTTGAGGCTCGCCGGTCCTTGATCGGTCACGGAATAATCTCCCGTCTCTTCCAGGACTGCGCATTGCGAGGTTGTTACGTTTCGTCGATAAATACCGAAGCCCGGTTCGGAGCCGCTACGCGCTAAGCAAGCGTCTGGGAAGGCGGCTCTGTCTTTGTTAAACAGGCTTTAGGAATCGAGCTGAGACCAGAAGCCGTCATACAATGCGGCTTGCCGCGGCGCTAGCTGGGCATTCCGTCTCGGCCCAGGAAGCGGCCCTTGCCATGCAGGAAGTCGATCGCGCGGCTTACGTTCCTGACTACGGCCTCTTCGGATTTCAGGGCGGTGATATAGCGCACGATCTCTTTCTGCCTGGAAGGCGGCAGCGAGCCGAAGGCATTCCCTGCATCGTCGTCCTGCTTCAATGCCGCTTCCAGCGCGGGGTGCATCGGAATGCTCCGGTCGCCGGGATCGAAGGCGAGGGTCAGCTCCAGGGATTCGCCTGTACGGCGCGGTGAATCGGGAAGCATGCTCAGGTTGATATAGAGCCGCCAGGCGCCCTTGTAGCGCACCAGGGTCTGCCTGTAGTCTTTGCCGTTGACCAAGCCTTTTACGGGGATGGGGCCTGAAGCGCGCCCGGCCGTTTTGAACAAGCTTGCCAGGATCGGCTCAGGCACGCTTACAAACGGGTTGATACCGATAATGTCCAGCACGGCCGTGAAACGATGCGTCATCGGGGATTGGGGATCGGATTGGGATTTCAGATCGAAGGTTTCAGATCGAAGACCGGGAGGACGGGCATCGCCAGGCGCTACTTGCCGCTTCGCAATGCCGCCGCGATGCGCCTGCAGATGGCTCCGGAAATATCCCGCTGATCCCGCTCCAGCACGACGATCGCGATGCTGGCGTCGATGTCCGGGAAATAGGCCGCGTCCGTACCCCAGAATCCGCCGTGATAATACGCAGGGAAGCCATCCATATCCAGGATGCGCAGGCCCAGGCAATAATTGTGCATCTCCCCTGGCATTACGGGCTCGTGGATGAGCCGGAGAACCGCCGGGTCTCTGATGATCTTTCCGTCGAACAGGGCCTGGAAGAACAGCGCCATATCCTTCGCCGTCGCGACGATGCCGCCGCCGCCGTAAAGATCCCAGGAGGGATCAAATGCATAGGAGTCCCAATGCTTGTTCCGCCAGTACTGATGAGCCTGCGCAAGCGTCTTTTCCGGCTCCGGCTCGAGCGTGGTGAACCAGGTCTGGCGCAGCCCGATCCGGTGATACTGCAGCAGGTCCCGGATCGCAGCGGGGAACGGCTTGCCGGTTTTCGTTTCGATGATCTCGGTCAGGAGCAGGTAATTGACGTCCGCGTATTTGAAGGTGTCGCCGGGTGCGGCCATCGGCTTCCCGGTGGTCATCGCCAGCTGGATCTGCTCGTCCCGGGTCCAGCGGTGACGCTTATCCGCGTCGACCGCGTCGAAATACGCATCGTTCACATAGTCGGCTATCCCCGAGCTGTGCGAGAGCAGGTGCTTGACAAGGATGGCATCGGGATCGTAGCCGTCCTTCCGCAGGAGCTCGATCGTTTTCCGGGGAAGCAGCGTCCCGATCGCTTGTTCGATGTTCAGCCGTCCTTCTTCCTGCAGCTTCAGTACGGCCGCGGCCACATAGGTTTTGGTATTGCTGGCGATGAGGACCGGCTGTACGGCCCGCAGCGGTTTCCTGGAAACAGTGTCGGAGACACCCGCCGCGGCCGACCAGGACAGCTTCCGCCCGGGAGATTCTATGTGAACGATGATTCCTTTCGCGGCGGGAACCGCCCGGTAAAAGGAGTCGATGAGCCTGCGTACAGAGGCGGTATCCGTCCGCGCCTCCGGGCGGGCCGCAGAAAAGAACGCCGCGAGGATCAGCAGTGTGTATTTCATAACAATAGGGAGTTCGTGCCGGGCTCTTGCTGCGCCGGCATTCGGTCTGAACGTTTTCTCAGTCCCACTCTACGCCGTCGCCTTCTTCGTGGAGAAAAGCGTAGATCTCTTCCGGGTTTGCCATCAGGTGATTCAGGATCTCCACGAGCCTGTCCGCCTTTTTATTCCCGGCAGCGTTGTTTTCGTACAGCCCCACGTAGGTCCCCGCTTCGGGATCGCGCTCCAGGTCCGGCCGCATTTCGGGATGCTTTATGGCGAGGTAGCGATCGATGAAGGCGTCCCAGTTGTACCCGTTCATGTAGGCCTCCCCGTTTATTTCCTGCATCCGGCTCCCTATGGCCGCGATATCCGGGGCTTCGATATCGAGGTAAATGGAGACGTAATCTGCGTGCGGAATCTTGTTTGCCTGCGTACTCATATGCCGAAGGTAAGAAGGGCCGCAGATCCGGCTGCGGACCTCCTTGCTGCCTGCCTCAGGGTTTCCGGAGTACGCCGACGGTAAACTCCCGCTCTGCCAGCTCCCCGGCCTTGCTGCGCACCTGCTCCGTTTCGCGGTGCAGCGCTTGAATCTCGAAGCCGGAGCCGGCCGCAAGGCGGCGGAACCCGTCATCGTCGTAAAGCCGGAAGCGCTCCCGGACGAAGGGAAGCTTCTGCATGAACGATTTTTGCGCGTAGGTGACCGCCAACAGGCCTCCCGGCCGCAGCACCCGCCGGAGCTCCGCGAGCATATCCGCAGGCTGCTCCCAGAAATAGATCGTGTTGACGCTGAAGGCCCGGTCGAAGGCATCGGCTCCGAAGGGGAACTGTTTCCCCTCGTACAATAGGAAATGGGCACGGCCGCGGTTGAGCTCCGCCGCATTGATCCGCATGGCTTCGTCCCGCATGGCCTCGGAGACGTCGAGCCCGGTGTAATGCAGCTCCGGGGCCTGTTCCAGCAATTCGGAAAGATGCCCGCAATTGCCGTGGCCGAGCTCCAGGACCTCCTGCCCCTGCCGGAGACCGAGCTGCCCGATGGTCGCGCGCGTCATGCCGATATTCGTCGCGTGCATCATGTCGGCGATTTCTATCGCCTTTGCGCCGGAGGGATGCCTCAGCTGCCGTTCCAGCTCGAGAAGTTCGGATGATTCGGTTTGCATACCTGAAGATACGGCGTCCGTGAAGAGGGATTGCTCCTGCCGCATAAGGGGCTGATGCCGCGCTTTTATGATCTCATGCGTGCAGCAGCAGAGCAGCAGGCCTGAGTTTACTTCAGCCATTCCCGCAATGCCCGGATGAATGCCGTCTGCT
>JASLDA010000141.1 GCA_030151745.1 Chitinophagaceae bacterium
TGCAGTCGCAGGGTACGGATGCTGTCGTCGATCTTGAAAACCGGCGTATCGCTTGTTTCCTTGGAGCTGAATTTGTTCACCCCGACAATGATCTTCGTGCCGTCTTCGATCTCCTGGTTGTAGATATAAGCACTCCGCGCGATCTCGTCCTGCATAAAGCCGGCTTCGATAGCCTTGACGGCTCCGCCCATGGCGTCGATCTTATCCATCAGCGCTTGCGCGGCGGCCTCCACTTCGCTGGTCAGCGTCTCTACGAAGAAGCTGCCCCCAAGCGGGTCCGGGGTCATCGTGACCCCGCTTTCATAGGCCACGATCTGCTGGGTGCGCAGGGCGATGGTCGCCGCCTCGGCCGTGGGCAGCGACAGGGCTTCGTCGTAGCCGTTCGTATGGAGGCTCTGCGTGCCACCCAGCACGGCTGCCAGGGCCTGGATGGCCACGCGGATGATATTGTTCTGCGGCTGCTGCGCCGTCAGCGTGGAGCCCCCGGTCTGCGTATGGAAGCGCAGCATCTTCGCCCGCGGATCGGTAGCGCCCAGCGATTCGGTGATGCGGGACCACATCCGGCGCGCTGCCCGGAACTTGGCAACCTCCTCGAAAAGGTTGTTGTGCGCGTTGAAGAAGAACGACAGCCGTTGCGCAAAAACGTTGATGTCCAGGCCTTTTTCGATCGCGGCCTGGAGATAGGCCTTGCCATTGGCCAGGGTGAAGGCCAGTTCCTGCACGGCGGTGGATCCCGCCTCGCGGATGTGATAGCCCGAAATGGATATCGTATTCCAGCGCGGGACATGCTTCGCGCAGTACTCGAAGATATCGGTGATGATCCGCATGCTCGGACCCGGCGGGAAGATATAGGTGCCGCGTGCGGCATACTCTTTCAGGATATCGTTCTGGATCGTGCCCGAGATCTTCGAGATGTCGGCACCTTGTTTTTTCGCCAGCGCAATGTAGAGCGCCAGGAGAATGAACCCCGTGGCGTTGATGGTCATCGAGGTGCTGATGTCCTCCAGGCGGATGCCCTCGAACAGCACTTCCATATCTTCCAGGGAATCGATGGCGACGCCCACTTTCCCCACCTCGCCCTCCGCCATGGGATGATCGCTGTCATACCCGATCTGCGTCGGGAGGTCGAAGGCGACCGAGAGGCCCATCACGCCCTGGGAAAGCAGGTAGTGGTAGCGCTGGTTGCTTTCCTCCGCGGTCGAGAACCCGGCATACTGGCGCATGGTCCAGAGCTTGTTCCGGTACATTTCGGCATGCACGCCCCGGGTGAAGGGTGCCTTGCCCGGAACCTCGTGCATCTCCGGAGCGGAGGTGTACAGCGGCTCTATACTGATCCCGCTATCGGTCTGGAACTGCTTTTCGGTCGTGGAATGGCTCATACTGCTTGATCTTCTTTTATGTTCCCGGGCTTTCCCGGGAGCGGAATAGGTTGTCCCTGCCGGGACTTGCGTTTATATTTTCTGCCGGCCTTTCAGGGGCGGGCTCAGGCGCTGCGATGTATCAGGCTCCCGGTACGAAGCTCAGCACCCGCTTCGCCTCGTCGCTGATGACGGCCAGCGCGATCATGCCCGGGGTTTCGCCTTCCTGCTCGCTGATATAGTCCGCGAGGCGGATCTGCAGCTCCTTGGCGGGGGCTTCGGGGCTGAGCTGCTGGGCCAGCATATGGATAAGGGCGAGCTCCTGCTCCTTCATGTGCTTGACCGTCTCCCAGACCTGGCGGGAAACGTAGATCTGCTGGCTCAGGTTATGCTCCCATTCGGCATTGATGGTCATCACCAGCGCCTGGCGCAGCTCGGATACCGTCATCCCCTGGACATAGACCCGGGGCATGATCTGCCGGCTCTGGATGCGTTCCGTGAATAAGGTAAGGCGCTCGTAGGCCTGCAGGCGCATGGGGATGGTTATGTTATGGCTTTGGTGCAGCAGCGCGATCTGCTTGCGCTGCAGCTCGGCGACGAGAAATTTCTGCACGATCAGGTAGGTGATGCTGAGTGTGATCAGGGCCGGGAGGGTGTATTTGAGAATCTCCAGCAAAGTCAGCAGGGCGGCGTTCATTCGTTCGTGGTATAAAGCCGCAAAATACGGGCATTTGCGCCGCGGCCCCGTGTGGCACCACTTTTTATCGACAGCTATTGAACCAATCCAAAACCAAATTACGTTTCATATGCAAGCACAAAGCGAAGCACTGGTCGAAGTGCTGAACGATCTGGTCAAGATCAATAACGACCGCATCGCCGGGTACCAGCGGGCCATCTCCGAAAGCAAGGATCTGGATGTCGATCTGAAGACCATCTTCGAAGGGATGATCCGGGAAAGCGAGCAATACAAAAGCGATCTCGAGGCCCAGATCCGCAGCACCGGCGGCGACGTGGCCACGGACACCACGATTTCCGGTAAGCTATACCGGGCCTGGATGGATGTGAAGGCGACATTCACCGGCTCTTCCAGGCAGGCAATCCTCGAAAACTGCGAGTTCGGAGAAGATGCCTGGCGCCGTGCCTACGAGGCTGCCATGGCTTCGGAGGTCGAGATGAGCGCCGGGATCCGCCAGCTGATCTCCGGCCAGTACAACAGCGAAAAGAATTCGCACGACCTGATCAAAAAATACCGCGACGCCCATAAGGAGATGAATAGCTGACACTCCTGTGCAATCGCTCCAGCACACGCCGCCGGCTCCCGGCGGCGTTTGCTATTATGGTGCTTGAAATCCGCAAGTTGCTGATGCTTAAGATGAGATCTGTAGGGATTGTTAATGTAGATGCATTTCCCCATCCTAGAAGCCCTATCCGGACCAATAATTTGTATTTGCTTTTATGTCAACTTATATCGCTTTATAAGTCAGGTTTTTGATTTTTTGGGGCTATTTAGCATTCCGCTTACAGGAATCTGGCCGCTTTTTTTCTACATGAGTGGTGTAGCAAAGAGAGGAGTTATGAGAACTATAGCAGGTAATAGCGGAAGTAAGCCCAATCCGCCCTTGACGGAAACATTGAGCGCATTCAGAAGCAGGGCGTCGACAGCGGGCTTCAAGGATATTTTCAG
>JASLDA010000176.1 GCA_030151745.1 Chitinophagaceae bacterium
CGTAAAAGCTTCGAATCAAGCTCCGGCAGCACCTCTTCCATGGGAACGTCAGGACCTCGCATGCCCGCGCGAGGAGAAACGGCGCATGCACTCGGGCGCGCATTGCGAGGGGCGGCCCTGAATGGAACAGGGTGATCCCATGAATCATTACGGCACGGCGAGCCCCGACCAAAAGCAAGCGTCCGGGACTTTTCATGTCTCAGCTCGACTTCGGCCCGCTCAGACCTGCACTCACCAGGCCATGACGCTCTCTGTGAAAAAAGTCTCTCTTAACAGGCCGTCACCGGCCGCCGGCCTGGCCTTGGCTTCAGGATAGCTGCCTCGCCCTATTTCTTTCCCGCGACCTCGGCCTCCGTCACGGGGTCGGCCAGCGGATTCACCTGCAGCGCTTCCGAGCGCAGCGCCTCGTACTTCGCCTGATCCCCGGTCCCCCGGTAAATCCAGGCCGCCTGCATCAGCAGCTCGGGATTCTTCCAGCCGGTCGCCAGGCTTTTCCGGATCAGCGGCAGGGCCGCAGGGGCATCGCCGTTCAGGAACAGCATCCAGGCCAGCAGTTGGTTGGCCTGTACGTTCTCCGGGCGCAGCTTCTGGTCTGCCCGGGCATATTCGAGCGCCTTGGCATAATTCCTTGCCGCGCGGTAGATAAGGGCATATTCCCGAGCATAATTCGGCTTGGGATCCATGTTCCCGGGAATCTCGCTCTCCTCATTCTTCATATAGCGCAGGGCTGCCTGGAGGGCATCGGCTGCTTTTGTCCCCTTGCCTGCAAGCTGGCAGATCGTTGCAAGCTGCGCATAATAAAGCGGGTCGTTCATGCTCCTGAGCGCGGAATCCATCTGCAGGATCGCCGTGCCGTAGTCTCTGCGGTACATCGCGAGCCGGGCCAGGCCGGCTTGCGCCGGCGCATAGCCCGGGCGGAACTGCAGGGAAGCGCGGTAGAGGAACTGCGCCGAATCCGCCTTGCCGGTATTCAGGCAAAGGTCGCCCAGCTGCACCCGCGCCCATTCGCTCGGCTCCAGGCCCGGCACCCCGCTCTCCATCGCCTGGGCCATCGCCTCTATGGCTCCCGGCATATCGCCGGCCAGCTCGCGCAGGTACGAAACCCTTGCATAGCTCCGCAAGTCCGGCCGGAGCTGCATCATATGATCGGCCGCTTTCCGGGCTTCGGCGTAATGGCCGAGCTCTACGTTCGCATCGGCGGCGGCGCCCCATACGCTCGCGTTCCCATCTCCCAGCTTCAGGCCTTGCTCTGCCGCGTCCAGGGCCTCCGCAAAGCGGTTCATGCCGAACAGCACATTGCTCTTATACATATAGGCCATGAAACGCTGATCTTCGGTGCTGCTTCCGGCGTCGATGAGCTTGTTCAGCACCTGCAATACCGCGGCCTGGTAATAGGCGCTGTTGCCGCTGATCCTGCTTTGCAGGATATAGGCCTCCGCCAGCTTCAGGTAGGGCCCGGGATCATCGCTGTTCCTGCGCAGCGCGTCGATCGCGGCATCATAGGTGGAACGAATGGTCAGACGCTCCTCCGGCCGGCCCTGCACCGTATCTGCAGGCCGCAGCCGGGGAATGCCCACGCCGTTTACGACGGTGACATTCTCCCCGGAAGCACTCCGCTCACGGCAGCCGCTCGAAACGGCAACGGCACCGAGCAGGATGATGCCGGAAACAAAAGAAAATATTCGGGACATAGCGGGCCGGCAAGTTGGCAAAAAAAAGAACGGCTCCAAAACCGGAGCCGTTCTTTTTTGTCAGGTTGATTTGTCTTTGTTCGAACACATCACTGAACCTTCACCAGCTTCAGCGTCTGGTAGACGCTGCCGTCCACGCTCAGGCGGGCGAAATAATTGCCGGGGATCAGCGAGCCTGCATCCCAGCGGGCGAAGTGCTCACCGGCCTGTGCTGCGCCTTCGTTCAGGCTGTGTACCAGGCGGCCGTTGACGTCGAAGAGATCGATGCGGACCTTGCCGTTCTCCGCGAGCTTATACTTGAAGGTCACCGTATGTTGCAGGGGGTTCGGATAAGCCACCATTACGACCTCGGGCAGCGTAGACCCGGTATTGGGCACGCTCAGCGGACCTACATAGGCTCCGCCGTTATAAGCGCGCCAGGGCTGCTGCACGAAGGGGAAGCTGGTCTTGAACGTCGTGTCGTTCTGAGTCGGACCGGCGCTGAAGCTCATCGTGCTGTGGTACTGTGCCGTGAACGGAGAGGTGCTGAGGCCCGGCGTGTAGTCGTCCCACCAGTAGCCGATCGCGGCCAGCAGCGAGCCCGACATGGCCTGCATGGTGATGGTAACCACATCGTCTTCCAGGCGGCGTCCGTTGGGGAAGCCATCCATATTCGGGATGAACTGCAGGTTTTGGCTGGTATTGTAAGTTGCGCTGGTCAGGCCGCTGTTCACGGCAGCCATCAGCCCCATAGGGCTGAACGCAGCGTTGGGATTGCCGTTCAGCGTACGCGGCGTCACCGGGGTGGCCATATTGAGGCGCAGCATATCGCCGATCACCGGCAGGAAATTGTTTATGAACGGCTTACCGGAATTCAAGGGGTTATTACCATTCTTCAGTACGGCCAGCTGGTAGGGCGCCTGGTTGGGGATGCCCGTCATGAACCAGGGCAGGATATCGACGGCCCTGGGGCTGGTGCTGTTCGGCAGCAGAAGCGATCCGTAAGTGGTCGGGTCGAATGCGGTGCCGTTCACCGCGGCCGTACCGGACAGCGACCAGAGTCCGGACTTGGTATTCCGGAAATCGTAAGGGCCGAGTCCCGGTGCCGGGATGCTGAAGCTCTGGATGCGGATATAGTTGGTAAGACCCGGGAACGCGGCCCCGTAGCCGTTGGAGCTGGTATCCACCAGAAGTCCGAATTCCGGGTTGCGGAAATAGCCAAGATAGGCAGCTTCCGCCGTAGAGCCGGCAGCGATGCTGTTCCAGCGGTCCCGCTGGCCCTGGGGGATCACGATATCGTTGGTAAGGGGCATGCCTACGCGGCCTACCTGTACCCAGGGACCGGATTGCGCATTGGGCGTGCCGTTGGTGTGAAAGGTGTCCGTGGCCTGGCGGCTGGCGGAAGCCCATACGCCGATGACATAATCCGGATCCAGGATATTGACGGCCTGGTTCAGGGTCTTGCCGCTGCGTTGCAGGGTCGCGACCGGGATTTCCAGCACCAGGCTGTGCGTATTGAAATGATACAGCCCGTCGCGCTTGGGATCGCTGGCGCCCGGGTTGCGGAAGCCGCCGAGATCGTACAGGGCGCCGAGATCCGCGAAGTACGGATCGTCGATGGGGCCTGCAAATACGAGTTCCCCGCTGCTGGCCTGGTGTACGGCGCGCATCATCAGCGAATCGTAGTTCGGTGCGCCCAGGCCCGTTGCGCCTTCGATGGAGCGGGGGCCGATGTTCGGCGGCGGCACTACGCCGTTGGAAAGAATGGTGGTGAAGAAGCCTGCGTTACCGGCCTTCCGCTCCAGCAAATAGGAGTTCTTCTGGTTCTGCTTGCCGAAGCGGATGTTGAAGATCGTATTCGTGTCCTCGTCTACGCGGTTGAAGGTGAAGCGGTACGTATAGTCGTCCCCGATTGTGCCCGAGGTATTCTTGATATGGATCTCGTAGCGGACGCCGGTGCTGAAGCTGTAATAGTTGGGCCCTGCCTGCGGCGCTTCGAAGGGAATATAGTTTGCGATGATGATGATCTTACTGGAGTCGGTCGGGCTTTTGAACGCGTAGAGATCGGTATTGTCGGCCTGCGGATCCATGGCCACGAGCGGCGCCTCCCTGTGGGATGCCGCCTGGCTCACGATTGCCGGGGCCATGCAAAGCCCCAGCGCCACAAGCATTTTATTGAAACCGTATTTCATGATACTCGTCTGAATTGTTGTGCGTGTAATGGATTAGAAACGGGCTTGCTGCGTATAGTCGGTACCGCGCCAGGGGCTTGCCAGGTAGGGGAAAGCCGCCTTGAATGCGGTGTCGTTCTTCGACGGCCCGGCATTGAAGTTCATGTTGCGCTGGAACGAAGGCGTCACCGTAGTGGCGGCACCGCCGGCCCAGTCGTCAAACCAGAAACCCGTCGCGTGCAGCAGCATGCCGCCCAGGAGCTGCATCTCTACGGTAACGACATCGTCCTCGAGGCGGCGTCCGTTCGGGAAGCCGTCCATGTTCGGAATCCATTGCATATTGCTGTTCGTATTGTAAGGGGGCTGGGTCAGTCCCATAACGACTGCCCGCATCAGGCCCTGAGGGGAAAAATCCGGGTGGCTGCGCGGTGTCACCGGCACGGCCATATTCAGGCGGATCATGTCGGCGGAGTTGGGGAAGAAGTTGTTCACGAAGGGCTTGCCCAGGCCGAAGGGG